>PAFB01000147.1 GCA_002700865.1 Rhodospirillaceae bacterium | reverse complement strand
TAGCCGCTTCGCGGCCTTCGGGCCTCCCCCGCGCAATTCAGGTGCTTCTCTTCAAATCCAGACACCTGTGACTGCAACGACGTCAGGTCTGCTGTTCGGCCTGATGCAAGCCCAGTGAAACCACAAGCGCCTGACTCAAGCACATGGCGCCAGAAATGAGCCGGAAGCCATGGGTCTCTTGCGCATCGGTCTCAAAGCACAGGTCGGACTTAGCGGCGAGAGGCGACAAGGGGCCGTCGGTAATCGCGATAATCGGTCGGCCTGCGGCAGCAACTGCGGTTATGGCATCGGTGACCTCAGGGGCATAGGGCGGGAAGGATATAGCAATCATCAGATCGTTCCCAGCGATCATCTGCGTCTGTTGAACTGCCATGCCTCCGCTCCCATCGATCAGGTGTGCGCGCACACCGAAGCCCGAGAGATTATAAGCCAGATAGGAGGCTACCGGAAACGACCGGCGCATGCCCATGACGTGCACGCGCTCGGCGGCAGAAAGCATCCCCACAGCTCGCCGCATATCATCGGCTGTGACTTCAGATTCCAGGATCGTCAACGATTCTCGCGAACTAGAAATGAAATCTGACAGCACGCCCACGGGCTCTTTCGGTGCCTTGTCGACAGCCTCACTGATCCGCTCCCGATAGGTTGGGGTCCGAGCGACCAGCCGGGCGCGCAGAACCCGTTGCATGTCTGTAAATCCGGTAAAGCCCAGCGCCTGAGCGAAGCGCACCATAGTCGGTGGGCGCACGCCCGCAGCATGGGACAGTTCTGCGACGGTTTCCAGCGCTGCTCGGTTGGGTTGCTGCACAATGAACTCAGCCACAAGCCGCAGCTGTGGCGAAAGGCTGTCGAACCGATCAGACAAGATCCGGCGAAAATCGTCGTAAGTCGCTGGCGCGTCTTGGGTCAGAGTCATCGGGGGGGCTTCCAAGCAGACAAATAATCCCGGCGCCTGCACATCCTCGGTTCGTAAAGCTCGCCAGAAAGGCTCGCACGGCCGGGTCAGAAGCCATCAAACACAACAAAAGCCGGGTTCGATCCATTGGTCAAGTTGGTCGCACCCTGCGCTAGACCGCCGTCGAGCACATCAATGGGGATGAAACCGCTATCGATGCTGCCAAATGCCTGGTGCTGGCCGGCCACCTGAAGCCGAATAGCGAGCTGGTTTATGGGTGGCAGATCCACCGTCAGGGGCAGCAACGCCACCTTCCCAAACAACTCGGTGCGAGAAGCGACTTCGCCAGGTTCCAGCGTGACGGGGGCAGCAATGCCCTGACGGTCCAGATTGTAGGCGACGTCGAGGGTGAGGCTGGCCCAGTTGAACCCCGTCCAGCGGTAAATTTCGAAGGGCGGGAACTGGCTGAGGATGTTTTCTGGCTGCAGGACGAGAGGTGTCGACCCGACATTGCGAAGGCTCAGTGTAATCGTCGGAGCATTGGCCCCATAAGCGTGGGTCAACGCGACACCGGCCGGGAATTGTAAGGTAAATTCCGCGTCTCTGGAACGATAGCGGGCCAGCCCAGGCTCCAGCGTGCCGGGCGTCGGGCGGACGCTTAAGGTCTGATTACCGCCAAAGACAGGCACGAAAGCCTGTTCGTTGATGGCAGCGGGGCCTGAAAATTCAAAAGCCGTGGCCACCGCTGTCGTGCTCGTTCCAACACTCGCACGCGAACTCGTCGTCACATTTGCCTGTGCTGACCCAAAATCTGTCTGCACAGCCGCGTTCATAACCGGTTCAGCCGCTGTTGACACAGCCTCCAGCAGCAAAGCGACGTCCTCCGGCGATAGCTCAGTAAAGGCGGTATCAGCGGCAGCGCCTGTATCAATGCCTGTGCCTGTTCCTGTTCCTGTCTTCACACCGATCAAAGCGACTACCTCTGAATCCGTGCCCGAAAGCGTCTCGCCCTCTCCCGGCGTAAGGTCGTCCAGCCCGAGCAGCGCAGCCGCACTGATTTCCGCGAAACTGCCTGCACCGAGGCCATTGCCAGATGCGCCAATCGAGTCCGCACCCAGCAGGCCCGAACTAGCCCCCGCCTGTCCCATCTCGCTGGGTGAAACATCTAGCGCCGCGTCAATCAAGGCAGAGTCGGCGAGCCCAACGCCGCCAGACGATACGGCCTGCTGTAGCAGACCCGTTGACCCGTTCTCACCTTGTGAAGGCAAAGAGGCACGGACATCCGCCGCGCGCACGCTCTGCGTCGCACTGAACTCCAGACCCGGGCGGCGGGACATAGTGTCGGTCGTAGACGAATTCGTCAGCTGGGAGACGGGCACGCTGGTTGCGCCCGCCGGCGCAAAACCGGCCATAGGATTGCCAAGGTCTTCGTCAGAAAAATTCGGGATGATCACGTCACTTAAAGGAGACAGCATCGCACAGCCTGAGAGCAGAAGACCCGTTGCGGCCCCTGTCAATGCCAGGCTGATCGTTCTGATTGCAGTGTCCATGTCCGATCCCTCAAACGAGCCCTGAGCTTCGATACATCATCGCCATCGAAGATGATACCGAGTGGCCGATATAAAAGCAGGTCGCTTGAACCAAAATTTAGGCAAATATGCGACGTCTGAGCAATGGGTCAGAGAACATACAGAAGCCCGATGCAGGTTAGCACCGGGCTTGATGATCGCGCTGGGCGAAGGGCTGAGGTTAAAACGACGCGGCAAGCGGGTCTGCGCCTTTGAACTTTACTGCTCTGGTTTCGGTTTCGGTTTCGCCCTGTCGTGTTTCCTGTCCAAATCCTGTGTCAGGCTGCGTCCTGCACCATCGAGCGCAGCACGTAGTGGAGAATGCCACCGTTGCGGTAGTAGTCCACCTCGTTGGCGGTATCGATCCGCACCATTAAGGCAACATCCTTTGTGCTGCCATCGGAAAAGGTGATGCGGCAGGCAACGTCCATGCGGGGCGAAATGCCACTCTCTACCCCAGTAATGTCGAAAGTCTCAGCGCCATTTAGACCCAACGAAGCGATGCTGTCACCGTCTTTGAACTGCAGCGGCAGGACGCCCATACCCACCAAATTGGACCGGTGGATACGCTCAAAGGACTCAGCGATTACAGCCTTGACACCGAGCAGTCGCGTCCCCTTGGCCGCCCAGTCACGCGATGAGCCCGTACCGTACTCCTTGCCTGCGACGATAACGAGCGGTGTGCCTTCCGCTTCATACTTCATGGCCGCATCATAGATGTCCATCTTCTCACCCGAAGGCTGATGCATGGTGAAGCCGCCTTCGACCGAACCGCCAAGCATCAGGTTCTTGATACGAATGTTGCCGAAGGTTCCCCGCATCATGATGTGGTGATTGCCGCGACGCGCACCGTAGGAGTTGAAGTCATTCGGCTGGATCTGCCGTTCCATGAGGTAGTGGCCAGCGGGTGCATCGCGCTTGATTGCCCCGGCGGGAGAGATGTGGTCGGTCGTGATCGAATCACCGAGCAGGGCCAGTGGCCGCGCGCCATGGATGTCACTCAGGTCGTCGACTTCTGTGGTCATGCCAGCAAAGAATGGTGGGTACTGGACGTAGGTTGAGCCATCGTCCCAGTCGTAGGTCATCCCTCCTGTGACCTTGATTCCCTGCCAGTCTTTAGTGCCGTCAAAGACATTACCGTAGCGTTCGGTGAACATTTCAGCCGTCAGGCACGCGTCCATGGTCTCGGCCACTTCAGCATTGCTGGGCCAAATGTCTGCGAGGAAGACGTCGTTTCCGTCCTGATCTTGGTCAATGGCGTCTTTGGTGATGTCAATGTTCATCGATCCGGCGAGCGCATAGGCCACCACCAACGGTGGTGAGGCAAGATAGTTGAAACGACTGAGTGGGTGCACCCGGCCCTCGAAGTTGCGGTTGCCCGAGAGTACGGCGGCAACCCGCACATCGCCTTGGTTTATGGCGGTCTCAATTTCGTGCTTCAGCGGCCCAGAGTTGCCGATGCAAGTGGTGCAACCATAGCCAACCAGATCGAAGCCAATGGCGTCGAGATGGTCTTGGAGACCTGCTTTTTCGAGGTAGTCAGTGACCACCTGCGAGCCCGGTGCGAGAGAAGTCTTGACCCAGGGCTTAGAGGTCAGGCCGCGTTCATTGGCCTTCTTAGCAACCAGACCGGCGGCCACCAGCACGGAAGGGTTAGATGTATTGGTGCACGAGGTAATTGCGGCGATCACAACATCACCGTTGTTCATGCTGTAGTCTGCGCCTGCGACTGGGGCATTGCCTTTGCCAGCGTCCTGCGGCTTGCCCTGCAGGTCGGTAGCGAGGTGGATTGAAAACTCATCCGTGGCCTCGGAAAGCAGAACCCGGTCTTGCGGGCGCTTAGGGCCAGCCAGTGAGGGGACGACGGTGCCCATGTCCAGCGAAAGCGTGTCGGTGAATACCGGATCCGGCGTATGCTCGTCACGCCACATGCCCTGCGCCTTTGCGTAGGCTTCGACCAGTGCAACCGTCTTGGAATCCCGGCCGGTAAAGGCGAGGTAGCGGCAGGTTTCCGCGTCAATGGGGAAGAAGCCGCAGGTTGCGCCGTATTCGGGTGCCATATTGGCGATGGTGGCACGGTCAGCGAGGCTCAGGTTTGACAGTCCGGGGCCGTAAAACTCAACAAACTTACCGACGACGCCCTTGGCGCGCAGCAGTTGAACGATCACCAGAACAAGGTCGGTGGCCGTGGTGCCCTCGACCATTTTGCCGTCGAGCCTAAAGCCGATCACTTCGGGTACGCGCATTGATACCGGCTGGCCCAGCATGGCCGCTTCCGCTTCAATGCCACCAACGCCCCAGCCGAGCACGGCCAGACCGTTGACCATCGTGGTATGAGAGTCGGTTCCGACCAGCGTGTCGGGGTAGGCAATCTTTCGACCGTCCACGTCAGCCGTCCAGACGGTCTGGGCGAGGTACTCGAGGTTGACCTGGTGACAGATTCCTGTACCCGGCGGCACGACGCGGAAGTTTTCAAAAGCCGATTGGCCCCAGCGCAGGAATTCGTAACGCTCCTTGTTGCGTTGGAACTCAATCTCGGTGTTCTTCTCTGCGGAATCTGGGTCACCAAAGTGATCCACCATGACCGAGTGGTCGATGACCAGATCCACGGGTGAAATCGGGTTGATCTTCTTTGGGTCAGCGCCGAGCTCAACCACCGCTTCGCGCATGGCGGCGAGGTCAACAACCGCTGGCACACCGGTAAAATCTTGCAGCAGCACCCGCGCCGGACGGTATGCGATTTCCGAAGCACCGCCCTTGTTATCGAGCCACTGGGCGAAAGCTGAGATGTCTTCGGTGGTGACGGTCTTGCCGTCTTCGAAACGCAGCAGGTTTTCCAGCAGGACTTTCAGCGAAAAGGGCAACCGCGAAAGATCACCCAATTGCTCACTCGCCTTGGGTAGCGAGTAGTAGTCGAAAGACTTTCCGGCCGCTGTCAGCGTGGACCGAACCTGCATTGTATCCTGACCTGGAACCATCGAAGAAACCTCCTGTAGCTGTGGCCATTAGCGACCCCCAAAGGTCGCGAACGGCAGGCTGCATGTCGCAACCCGGAAAAACATGTGCGGGTTTTAGCCGGTTTCCCCGATCTCAACAATTCGCAGTCTGACGCGCCTGCGCCTCGCGGAGTGCATTGCTGGAGCCGCCACGGCCGTTCCCCTGCAGATGGCAGACCCACCGTGACAAAGGCGATCCTAAGCCCCACTTATGCAGCATGTGCACGTATCTGATCCGTTTCGATCCCGACCACGACTGGCCCTTTCTGATTGCCGGCAACCGTGATGAATTGCGCAGCCGTCCAGCGCTTCCGCCCGCGCGACACTGGCCGGATCGCGGCGACGTGCTTGCGGGTCAGGATGTGCTAGCGGGTGGCACCTGGTGCGGTCTCAACGATACTGGCGTTGTCGCGGCACTGCTCAATAAGAAAAAGGCGTTGGGACCGGCGCCGGGAAAGCGCTCGCGCGGGGAGGTGGTGCTGGATGCGCTCGACCACGCCGATGCTATAGACGGCGCGCGAGCCATAGGGGCGCTCGACGGTGATGCCTACCGGCCCTTCAATCTTATTCTTGCCGACAACCGGGACGCATTCTGGATTACCCACGACGGCGATGTGACGCTCCGCGTGCGGGCCATGGAGCCCGGCGTACATCTGATCAGCCATAACGATCTGGACACCGGGCCACGCGCACATGCCCATCTGAAGCAGGCTGAGGCAGCGGTACCCAGCGGAGAATTTGCCGACCCCGCTGCCTGGCAGGGGTGGGTTGACCTGCTCAGTGCTCGGGCTGCGCCAGATGCCGCGTACTGGGAAACCGCGCTGAACGTCGATGTGCCCGAGATGGACTTTGGCACGGTGTCATCGGTGCTCATTGCGCTGCCGCGCGCAGAACTGGCTTTGGGGGCGCAAGGCCCACCGCCGCGTGGGTTGGGAGCAGAGCCTGATCCCGGGCAAGTCGCGCCAGTCTTCCTCTACGCCGATGGCCCAGGTGATCGGGCGCCTTACCAGTTGATGGCAGACTGAAGGAGGTCTGTGGGGTCGGGTGTCGCCGCCGCGCAGGATGGGGTTTCGTGGCGCTTAGCGTCGGTGCCATTTCTGGAAATGGTCGATATCGTAAACCCGGTGGTCGTGGTGACGGCTTGAATAGCGAAGCAGCGCTAGCAAGCCTCCGCCCAGCAAGACCGAGAAGACCAGCGCTCCCCCAATCAGCCACCAGGCGAATGGGTCCATCTGCGTATCGACGGAGAACCAAATTTGCCAGCCAATGCCAAGGATTGCGACCATCACCCCGCCCAGAAATGCAAGGATGCCAAAAGCCCGCCAGCCCAGTGGTTCAGGCGTTGAAGGTTGCCCAGTCGCCTCTGTTTCGGTCTTTGTCTCGGCCGTGGCTTCTGTCGCATCTTGGGGGCCTAATTCGCTCGCGGCTTCGTTCTCTGGTTCGACCTCTGATTCTGGCTTAGGTTTGGCCTGAGAGTTTGGATTGTCGTCCCGGCTCTTGGTCGTAACGGTTTCTGGCGCGGTGAATATAACCGCCCTACCTTTTGCGCTTTTGTGCGCGGGTTGATCCGATTTCTGTTCATGGTCTGGCATGGCGGCCCCCTTCGGTCATGGATTAACACATCGGCCAAGCAATGCTACAGGCGACAGCGGGGCGCAGGCGAGCAGCCTGTTTTTTGTCTCCATTCGATTCATAAAATTCTGAAGGCGCATATGCCATGCCGCGCGGCAAGCAAGTCTACGAGACGTCAGCAAAGATCATCTATGAGGGGTCGGAAGCCGACACTCACATTCAGCACTTCAAGGACGACCCGGCCAAGGGCCGCCGCGGGGACGATGCGGTCGCTCTATGGCAGGCTGGCCGTGGTGTCCTCAACAACAGGATTTCTGACGTCCTCATGACTCGCCTGACCGAGATGGGCGTAGCCAATCACCTTATGCGCCGTCTGAATATGCGCGAGCAAATGGTGCGAGCTTCCGAGCCGATGCCAATCGGCGTAAAGATTCGAAATCTTGCCGCCGGTGCCTTCGCCAGCCGTCTTGGTATGCCGCCCGGTGTGAAGCTGCCTCGGCCCATGGTGGAGTTCTTTTTGCGTTCGACTGAGTTGGATGATCCACTGATCACGGAAGACAACATCGCTGCCTTTAACTGGGCTAGCCCACAGGACCTTGATGACATTGTAGCGCTGTCCATGCGCACCAACGATATTCTTTCAGGGCTGTTTATTGGCGTAGGGCTGAAGCTGGTCGACTTCCGCCTTGAATTCGGGCGGATCTGGGAACCGCTTGAGAACGGGCAGGAAGAAATGCGCATTCTGATCGCCGATGAAATCACGCCGGATAACTGCCGACTGTGGGATAATGAAACGGGTGAAAAGCTTGAAACACTCCGGGATTCTGCCACCGGGCTGGACGGGCACCGGCTGGTTGCCGCCCGGCTAGGGCTGATGCCTGATGCTGGTCCTGGCGATTTGCGGGGCCCTCGAACCCTGCAGTAGCAGACTTTGGTCTGGATGGAGAACGGAGACGATGGGCAACCTGCGGCTTTGCGCCTATTCAAACCCGGTCGTGTGCTCCTATATTAAGTATTGAGGCTCCAAATTGAGGAAATGCGCCCATGCCTATGTCCGCCGGCGAAATCGAGCAAATGATCCGCAGTGCCCTTCCCGATGCTGATGTCCGCATCGAGGACTTGCGCGGTGATGGTGATCACTATGCGGCCTATATCGTTTCCGATGCGTTCAAGGGAAAGTCTCGCGTGGCGCAGCACCAGCTTGTTTACGCTGCTCTCCAGGGTCGAATGGGAACGGAGTTGCATGCGCTTTCATTGCAGACCAAGGCACCCGACCGTGCTTGAGCTATGAACATCAAGGATCGATCATCATGGATACTTCTATTCTTACCCGCATTCAGTCAGACGTGCAGAACAATAAGGTTATGCTTTACATGAAGGGGACGCCCGTATTCCCGCAGTGTGGCTTCTCAGCGGCCGTGGTGGCCGTATTGAACAACCTCGGCGTCGACTATCACTCTGAAAACGTGCTGGAAGACCCCGGTATTCGGCAGGGTATTAAAGAATACGCAAACTGGCCGACTATCCCCCAGCTCTACGTCAAGGGTGAGTTCGTAGGTGGCTGCGATATCGTGCGAGAAATGTACGAGACTGGCGAGTTGGCCCAAGTGCTGACAGACGCTGGGATCGAGGTCCGTTCGGCAGCTTGATTGCTCTGCACTTGGTCCACGGCAGCCTTTCCGCCTTAGATTGCGCGTGGGAGATTTGTAAGCCGCGAAGCGGCGTCAAATCGAGCGCGCCATTCGTTGGATCGAGTGGTTTGTTTTCTTTTGTAGCACGGAGGTTGCGTCGACCTTGTCTCGACCGCTTCGCGGTCTTCGCCAAGGCGCCGCGCAAACCGTACTCTTGCAACTCCAGATACAGATGGGCCCGGTCGTGAAGCTATAGCCTGGGACAACGAGGGCGATATCGCTTTCATCCAAAAGGAAAACCCGGCAGCACGCGCCACCGGGTGTTATTGAATCTATCACCTGATGATGCCCTGTTCATCGGGCATAACGTGTCAGACTGGCTCAGGCTTCCGGATTTATCGACGCTGGTTCGATTTTAACCCCTGGCCCCATAGTCGAAGAGATTGCAATCCGCTTGACGTAGGTACCCTTTGCGCCCGATGGCTTCGCCTTCTGGATAGCGTCAATGAATGCCTTGGCGTTGGCAAGGATATCAGCCTCTGAGAACGAGGCCTTCCCAATACCAGCGTGAATGATCCCTGCCTTCTCAGCTCGGAACTGAACTTGACCACCCTTTGCCGCTTCAACGGCTCCGGCGACGTCTGCCGTTACCGTTCCCAATTTTGGGTTTGGCATGAGCCCACGTGGGCCCAGGACCTTTCCCAGACGACCGACGATCGGCATCATGTCGGGGGTTGCAATCACGCGTTCAAAGTCGATCGTACCCGCCTGCACTTGCTCCATCAGGTCTTCAGCACCAACCACGTCAGCACCTGCAGCACGGGCCTCGTCCGCCTTTGCGTCTTTGGCGAACACAGCAACACGGATCGACTTGCCCGTACCGGCCGGCAGGGTCACTGCCCCGCGGACGTTCTGGTCGGCATGGCGTGGATCAATGCCGAGATTCATAGAAATCTCGATGGTTTCATCAAACTTCGCGGTTGCACGGGATTTAACCAAAGAAACAGCTTCTTCGATCGACACCAGACCATCGCGGTCGATGCCTTCATAGGCGATGCGAATACGCTTTCCTGTAGCCATAGTATTAGCCCTCCACCTGCACGCCCATCGACCGAGCGGAACCTTCGATGATCCGCATCGCGCCTTCGATGTCGACTGCGTTTAAGTCTTGCATCTTAGCCTCTGCGATTTCCTTGACCTGATCGCGGGTAATCTTGCCCACGAATTGGGTGCCTGTCGCGTTGGCGCCTGACTTTTTTCCGGCGGCCTTCAGGATGTAATAAGCGGCCGGCGCCGTCTTGGTTTCGAAGCTGAACGACTTATCGGAGTAAACTGTAATGATGACGGGGGTTGGCGTGCCCGGTTGGGTTTGCTGCGTGGCTGCGTTGAAGGCCTTGCAGAATTCCATGATGTTCACACCGCGCTGACCCAGCGCAGGCCCAACAGGCGGCGAAGGGTTCGCTTGACCAGCCGGGATCTGTAGCTTGAAGCTACTTTCTACCTTTTTTGCCATGATATCCTCGATTGCAAAAGTGAGGTCCGCGGTCGTCTCGGGGCGGCAAAGCCCCCTCCCGCAGATAGTCGGTGGGATAGGCCAGGGCCCGTGCCTTGACAAGCAGATCGGGCCCTAAGGCGCGGAATCACCCCGCACGGGTGCTATGCGGCGGTGGAACAGGAGCAGGGCGACCGCTCGGTTTCCCGATCAACTGGAACCTCTGCAGCTCCTGCTGCCAACATTCAAAGGGCGTCCAAAGCTTCCTGCAGATTGGTAAAAGCGAAGCAGTCACCGCATAGCGCTTCAAGCCGAGTAAGGTTCTCTCGGGCCAGATCAACCCGGTCCGTCTCAATGAACAAATACCCCTGATAGTTCAGTGCCCCCAGATGCTCAGGGTCAAGGCCCAGAGCGCGTTTGTAAGCCGCCTCGGACTGCCGATAGTTCTCGACGTTGCGATAGGCAAAGCCCAGCTCGTTCCAGGCGTCGGCATTGCGCGGTTCGATGTAGGTTACCTTCTGCAGATTAGTGATGGCACGCCGGAACCACCCGCGCTCGATGAAATCCAGCGCTTCTTCGAACAAGGCCAGGGCATCAGGCTCTTCTGCCGTTGCAATAGTTTGCCCGCCGTAGGACGAGCCGCCGCCGCTGCTTGACGACCCAGTGCCGACAGCTTGCGCAGAACTGATTGGTAGCAGCAGCGCGCTGACCAGCAGCATCGAACCGGTTAAGCGATTCAGGATCAAACGACGATTGAAAGTGGAAAGAAAGGCAAGGTCACGCATGGTGGTGGTCTCCAAAGTTTAGATGGCCAGTACCGGGACCCGCGCTATTCGAGGAGGAGCATCGCGAAGTAGAACAAGCGCAGGCCCGGCACCGCCAATACGCCCCGAAATGTTGCAAATATCCCTGCTGACCAGCCATTTAGCTCGTTTCGCTGCTCACAAGGGCGTTAAGTCGCAGGAGACAACCTTGTGGCCAAGACGGCGACGGCACGTTCAAACGCGAAGCATCATCATCGCCGCTGCCGCCGCCGCCGAGACATTCAAATGCGGGAAGTCAGGATCGGTGGGTAGTCGCATCAGGACGTCAACGGTATCGCGGGTCTTTTCTCGCAGACCCTTGCCTTCGGCGCCCAGTACCAACACCCGGCGCCGTTTCGGTGGAACAAAGATATCCTCCGCTCCTTCTGAACCATCGAGCCCCATCAACACGGCACCGCTGTCTGCCAGCATATGCAGGGCCTCTGCAAGGTTCGTCACCCGCGCCCACGGCAGGCGGTCGACCCCACCCACCGCTGCGCGTGACAGCGCGCCGGTCTCAAACGGGGCATTGCGGTCTGTGGTGACAATTGCCTGCGCCCCAAAGGCTACGGCCGAACGAATGATGGCCCCGACGTTCTGGGGGTCGGTGACTTGGTCCAGCACCACTACCAGACCCGGTTCTGCATCCAGCCGGGCGCAGACCGCCTTGAAGTCAGCGCTTTCCAGCGGACGGGTTTTGAGCACAACACCCTGATGCGGTGCGCCGTCAGGAACCAGAGTGCCCATGTGCTGGGCCGATGTTGCCTGTAGCGGTGGTGGATTATGGTGTCGTTCCAGAATGGGTTCGAGCACCAGTCGCAATGAATCCTCTTTCTTTTGGTCAAAGAATAGCGTGCCCGGTCGCCGATCCGGATTTTCCAATGCAGCACACACGGCATGCAAACCGTATAGATGCACCCACGACGGCGGCTTAGGTCGCTCATTACCAGGCATAAAGCGGGCGGCATCCTGCCGTCGGGGTCTATCTTGTTTCATGCCCCTATGACTGGGGCGCATTGGACCCAAGTACAAGTGTCGGAGTGGAAGGGCAGGTTTTGCCGTGACAGATGGCACGGGTTGTTCTAAATCGAGCGCCTGCCCCTGTGGAGAGATGGCAGAGCGGCTAAATGCGTCGGATTGTAAATCCGATCCTTCGGGTACGGTGGTTCGAATCCACCTCTCTCCACCACTTTTTCTCACAATGTCTCTGACTGCCTGCCATGAGCGCCTATGACGCCAACAGCTTTGAAGTCTTCCTCGTCGGGCTGCCCGGGCTAGAATCGGTGCTGCGGCGGGAGGCCATGACACTTGGGTTCCCGGATCCCCAAATGGTGCCCGGCGGCGTGACGTTCACTGGCGGCTGGCCTCAGGTGTGGCAGGCCAATTTGCTCAGCCGCTGTGCCAGTCGTGTACTGGTACGGATCGCGAGCTTTCGCGCGCCACATCTGGCGACACTGGACAAGCGTGTGCGCAAACTGCCTTGGGCGCAGTTTCTTCGCCCGGGCGTGCCTGTGCGGATTGAAGCTTCATCCAAGCGCTCCGCCATTTATCACACGGGCGCCATACGTGAGCGGGTCGGCAACGCCATCACCTCGACGCTTGGCGTGCAACCGGACGATAGCGCCGACCTGTGCCTGCGGGTGCGATTTGACGATGATCTCTGCACCCTGTCGATCGATACTTCCGGCAATCCGCTGCACAAGCGCGGCTTTAAGCAGGCTGTAAATCGTGCCCCGCTGCGCGAAACCATGGCAGCGCAGCTTCTCCACGCTTGCGGTTATCGCGGCAGCGAAGCAGTGCTCGACCCCATGTGTGGTTCCGGTACGTTCGTGATTGAGGCGGCGGAAATTGCAGCTGGACTGGCTCCGGGACGATCGCGGGGCTTTTGCTTTGAGGTCCTGCCAGGTTTCGACCCCGATGCCTTCGCCACAGTGAAGGCGGATCTGCCGGCGGCCAACCTCGATATCGGCCAAAACTTTTTCGGCAGCGACCGGGACACAGGCGCAATCGACATGAGCCGCGCCAACGCAAAGCGCGCCGGGGTCCAGCATCTGGCCAGTTTTGTCGAGCGGTCCATCAGCACGATTTCCCGGCCCGAAGCTGTTGATCCGGGTCTGGTAATCGTCAATCCCCCCTATGGCGACCGCATTGGTGACCCGAATGCCCTGACCGGGCTATACGCCAGCTTTGGCCGCGTCATGCGTGAAAGGTTCAGCGGCTGGAGGGTCGGCATGGTCACGGACAAGCCCGCCCTGGCTCATGCGACTGCGTTGCCCTTCAAAGGGCCATCGGCGCCGATTCCTCACGGTGGGCTTAAAGTGCGGCTCTATCAAACAACGGCCCTGGAATAGAAAGGGGCCTGTCGGGCTGATATCCGCTGCAGCCATGCCGGATTGGCTTGCAGGCCGGGGCCGGGCGCACTATTGATTGCATTGTCGTTGAGCGGGCGTAGTTCAACGGTAGAACGACAGCCTTCCAAGCTGTATATGCCGGTTCGATTCCGGTCGCCCGCTCCAGATTTCCTTTGTGATGTTC
>PAFB01000146.1 GCA_002700865.1 Rhodospirillaceae bacterium | reverse complement strand
GATCTATTGCACGGTCGAACCATGGGGGGGTCGATGGAGATGTTGATAGATATGGCTCGGCGTGGCAACGCTTCGGACTCATTTCCTAGTGTTGAGGAACTGCGCAATCATTCTCATTCGCATTGGTGCAAATCGTGCGTTCGCTCCAAGCTCTGTCCATATCACTCACGAAAGGCCAGTGCACGCTCAGCGACTGAACCAGGTGGATTGATGCATTGTGACGTTGCAGGCCCGTTTGAGCCGCAGGGATATGATGGTTCACGTTTTCTATGTGTGTGTGTGGATGACTATTCCGACGCCACGTGGTGTGTGCCCATGACTCACAAATCACAGATGGCAGTTGTTGTTCCTGCCGTGTTTCAACAGGTGGAGGCGCAACTCAGTCGTCTGTATGGTCGGACTGTGAGGATTAAGGCGATGCGTGCGGACAACGCAGGTGAGAATTTGACTAAGGAGTTATCCGAATTCTTATATTCGCACCATGGAGGGGAGAAAGAGCTCACCGCACCGAATTCGTCTAGTCAGAATGGCAAATGTGAACGCAAAATAAGACAGGTCTTCCAGATGGCTAAACATGCCTTGTATTACAGGCGATTGCCAGCGGTCTTCTGGGCCGAGGCGTGCCGATATGCAGGTCAGGTGCTTATGTTCTTGCCAACCAAATCCAATCCAAATCACATGTCTCCGTTCCAGCGCCTCACAGGTACGAAGCCAAACTTTGATAAGTTGCGTACCTTTGGATGTCCTGTATATTATGCCCAAACTCTGGCAGAGCGTGCAGGACATAAGCTGTCGGATGGCACGACGGTCTCGCCGAAATTGATGCCGCGTGGGGCGCCGGGGATTTTCCTCGGATTCTCTCCGGATCACAATGGTTATCGCGTATGGGATCCCAAGCGTCGGCAGGTAGTGATTCGCGACGCTGTAGTCTTTGATGAATCATTTCTTCCGCCGCTCAAGTCCTTGTCCGTTGACCCGTTGCCAGACAACCCATTGGCAGAGCACATAGGCGATCCGCGTGCCAAAGTAGGGACTTCCACGGTTGACCGCTATGGATATGTTGGTCGTGTAGTTTCCAAATGTTTTGGCGGGCGTGATTTCGAGGGTCGCGTGATGAGCTGCGATCGCTGCAACAGCACCGGGAAAATCATGTATCGTGTTGCTTACAATGATAATGATGCCGAAGATCTGTTTGTCTCGGAGTTGAAATCGATACTAGTCCCTTTGGATATTCAGGGGGACGATGCGTCGTTGCTGCAGACAGACGCTGAGTTCTTGCAGCGTTGGTTGCAGCACCACAATAAGACAGATGAATCAAAGTCTGAGTCCACGCAGGCTGGGGGATCGAGCCTAGCGCCTTGCCCGGAATCGTCAGCGTGCCCTGCGCCAGTGCCTGTTGCATCCACACAGGCTGCGCCGGCACCTGCTCCTGAGTCCATCCCTCCCGCATCTGCTCTTGTGCAACACAGGTATCCCACACGACTCAAAGCGCGTGCGGCGACAGCTGAGCATGGCTATTGTGTTAAATCTTTCTCCAAGTATTTTGGTAAAGGTCTATTCACTGCTATCGCCGATCATTTCGATGAGTATGCATGCCTGGCCAGTTCCATTCCGTACATTGTGGAACAGGTGCGTGCTGATCGCAAGGACGCTTTGTCGATGTCGCTGAATTCTGTGATGGCGACGCATATTATTTGTATCGCCACGTCCGATGGGCGGCTATTCACCAATTTGCAGCGTGACTTCACTGGCAGGGAATTGCTTCAGCGTTTGCCGCCGGGGGAGATTAAGGCGCGCGACGTCCCTACTTATCGCTCCATTGAGAAAGCAATGCGTGATCCGAAATATGGGAAATTGTGGGGTGATGCCTTGCTGTCTGAACTCCAGAAATTGATTGACAATGGTACATGGGAGGTGGTCGCAGTCCCTTTTCCCAGGCCGAGCGCTTTGAACACGGTAATTGCGTTGAAGTGTAAACAGGACGGTGATGGTTTTGCCAAAGAGCTAAAAGTCCGTCTGTGTGCCAATGGTGCCCATCAGGTTCCTGGTATCAACTATGAGGAAACGTATGCACCGGTAGTTCGCGCACCCACACTGCGCATGCAACTGTGTGATGCTGTGTCCAGGAAGTTGTATTTGGCTCAGTTTGATGTCAAATCGGCGTTCTTGCAATCAGAAGTAGACTGCGATGTCTACATGAATCCAATCAAATATCTCCACCCAGGCCCAGCGTGGGGCAAGCGCAAATATCTTCTCAAATTGCGCAAGTCGCTGTATGGGTTGAAACAGGCCCCGCGGCTGTGGGCGGGGGAGTTTGGAAAATACTTGCTCTCTCAGGGGTTTCGAGTTTCTGTTGCTGATCCATGTCTGTACATTCGTCAGACGGCGGTAGGATATATGACTTTGACGGTATGGGTTGATGATGTTCTCGTGGCATATAGCTCGCCCTCTGAGTGGAAAGCGTTTGCTGCGGAGACGGAGGAGCGCTTCCCACTGTCCGCCCTCTCTCAACTTGAGTACTTCCTTGGCATGACCATTCGTCAGAGTTCTGATAGGTCGTGGGTGGAAGTCTCGCAGGAGGCGTATTTGGAGGAGAGCTTTGAAAAATTCAATATCGCTAATGCCGATTCGTCGCGTGCAATGATGCCGTGTGCGGAGGGTGCAGGTGATCAATTGAGGGAACCGTCGCCGTTTGCGGTGCAGGACGAGGAGACTGCCCGTAAATATCCTTATCGTAAGCTCATTGGCACGATCAATCACGCTGCGCAGTGGACTCGTCCGGATGTGTGCACCGTGCTGTCTCTGCTTGCCAGGCACCAGAACAACTTCACTGTGTCTCACTGGAGGGCGGCGAAACGGCTGTTATTGTACTTGAAAAATACTAAGCGTAAATGCTTGCGTTTTTCGTGTCAGGCACCCGCGGACCGTGAGCTCACTGGGTATGTCGATGCCAATTGGGCGGGCGATAAAACGAGCAGTCGCTCCCGGACCGGTCTAATCATGATGTGTGCCAATGGTCCCGTGTTGTGGAAGAGTGCGTTGCAACCGGTTGTTGCGTTGTCCACATGTGAGGCAGAGTACATTGCAGCCAATGCCATTGCTCGAGAGGCGGAGTGGGCACGGATGTGTCATGCTGACTTGCTTAACCCATCGAATATCTCTGCTCCGGTGCGAGTGTATGAGGATAATCAGGGTTGTATTGCATTGGCTAAAAATTTCATGGTCACGAAGCGGTCAAAGCATATTCGTATAAGATACCACTATGTTCGCCAGCAGATACGTGAGGGTATCATTTCGTTGGAGTACATCGCCTCGTCTTTGAATTTGGCAGACATCTTTACCAAAGTGGTGAAATTGGCTGATTTCATTCGCCACCGCGATACGATTGTGAAGGACCCTGTTCAGGGGTCCTGAACTGCATTATTCGTTCTGCTTGGCGCTCACTAGTTGTCCTTCACAGGTAACAGTGCGCGCTGGGACTCGTTTGGCGGAGTTTTTGCTCCACTTCTTCTCCTCGGCTAGAATCCTGATGCTCCTGGGCATTCTCCCTCGGGCTATATGGCTGCGCCTTGGGTGGGCTTTCTCCGAATCGCTGTACATCGGTTGCTGCTGCTCTCCGGCTGATCTGGTGCACTTTCTCCTGGAATTGTGCTCCGTTGCTTCTCACACTGTGTGGTGGGCGCATGGAGCATGGGGGGGTGTTGGACATGGGTTCAGGGCAGCTGGTAGCTTAGGTGTACCCTGTAATGAACTAAAAGCAAAGCCAGTCGGCGCTCCTGTCACGCGGCCATCAGGTCGTGTGGCCAGGGCATTGGCCTGGTTGAGCTTGTGTTCTCTCGGACATCCCAGCAAACTAAGAGGTTATGCGGCCCTTTCGCTCGCTTCCTCTGCCCGTGCCGGGTGTGGCTTCGCCCATTCCCATGTCGCGATCGCTGCAGTCGGATTCCCGTCTGTCAGCTGCCCAAGATACATTGACTCCGGTCTCTGCGCCCGTCCCGGCGCAGACGGGGGGTGATGTGCCGGCCTACGAGTCGGTTTTCGGTTCTGGTGCGAGTCGGTCGCGTGGGTTTGTCTCCTCCCCGGCTGGCTCTGCCGTTCCGGTCGTCGTATCCAGTGCTCTGGATTCGTCGGCCCTTCCGCCCACTGTGACGTCTCGCCCTTCCCGGCCGTCCATGGCGTCCCTCCCGGCGCCGGTGACGCAGTCACAGTCTGGCAACCTCTCGGCTGACGCTGTCCCTGATATCGAGTTCTTCGGTGTCAAGGTCGGCGCCATGCCGAAACTGTCCCAGGGCCTTCCCGCCTTCATGGTTCACGCTCCTGTGACGTGGGCACGCCGCACGCTCAATGTTCTTTGTGGCGTTGTTGGTGTGGGGACAATTCTAGGCGCGCTCATCGCTGGCGACCTGACGGGGGGTGAGCCGATCCTGACTCGCCCCGAGTTGGTCGCCTTGCGTGGCGGCGCCGGCGACGATTCGTCGTTTGATTTTGATCGCGCGGAGGCGCGCGTGCGTGAGATCCGGGCGATGGCACCGTCAGAATTTGCAGCTCATATGTTGCGTGTTCGCGGGCGCACTGACCCCCATCGCATGTGGCTCCGTGCCAGTCGCCAGCTGTATGCCATCATCTGGCAGGCCCTCCCGGATGCGATCCAGCACCAGTTGGAGGCCGTCGGTGGCATACACCATAGCGCACCACTCCTTTGGGTGGAACTCCTGAAACTTTGCAACCCGGACCCGAGTGCGGCCATATTGATGATTTTGCAATCCTTGCTATTTATGACGCAGGGGGCGGATTCATTTGATGTGTATTACGCTCGTTTCCAGTCCAAGTTGTCAGAGTATCGTCACACCGTCGCGCGGCATGCACAATTGGATCTTCCCCATTTTGTTTGCATTGTCGCTTTCCTATTCGGCCTCAGTCCGATGCTGCGTGAGTTGGTTACCACTCACGTGCTAACGGCTGGCATTCAATTATATGAACTCTCATTCGTCGACCTCCGCAATCGCATTCGCACGTATCTTGTCTATCAGTCGGGCATTCACACCCCGTCTCCGGGCCGTCGCGCTCGTGACGATGGTGGGGGGGCCATGGCTGCTGGGGGGGATGCGGGTGGGGCAGCGGGTGATAACGATCAGTCTCCACCTGAGTCTCCGCCTCCTTCGCTCTGGGAAATGTCCAAAGGCGCTCGCAAGCGTTGTAATGCTGCGGCGTTGGCACTGTTGGCGAAGGGGCAAAGGCTGTGCTGGAACTGTAACGATCCGAATCACGTGGTCTCTGAATGCACCCTGCCTTGCGGGAACTGCAAAAGTAAAAATTGCAAGCGTATGTATGACAGGAAGACAGGAAAGTTTTACTGTCAGAAAAACGCTAAGTCTCGCCGCTCTGGTGGTGGTCGCAGTGGCCGTGCTGCTGTGGCGGGAGAGACTGCAGAGGGTGAGCGTGAGGACAGCGGCAATGACATGCAGCGTTTCTCGCAAGAGTTCTTTGGATTCACGTTTGTGACGATGGCTATGGTTTCGCAGCTCACGTTGCCAATGCGTGTTGTCGTGGCGCGCATCGTGACTCGTTTTTGGTTCGGTGGTGGTGTGTCTGGTGACTCCGAAGGTGTCTCCACACGCATCGTCGCTTTCATCGTTGGTTCAGGTCGGAGCGCGCGGGAGGTCGGTGCACGTCGGAACGTTGTGGCATTGGATTCTTGCGCGCATCTCTGTGCGGAGCCGGGCGTGACGCACCCGTTGAGCGCTCCAGCAGGGAGGGGTTCGTCCCCGCTGTTGGGTATTCCGTTGGGGCGTGGGTCGGGCAAATTATATACAGATCAGAGCTTTGGCCAGCGCTCCCACGGATACTCTACTCCTGGAGCCAGAGCGTCTGCTGAGCGCCGGGGTAGCAGTACATCCAACAGTTCCGAGTCTTCGGTCGTGCAGTCCTTTTGCCACGCGTTGTCCTGCGGCCACACCGTGACGCTGTCCCGTGACGATGTTGAGGAAGGGTTGGCCGTTCCCGTCGACCATTCCGCCAAATCTTCTATTCAATCAATTCATTCAATCCAGTCTATCAAATCCGAGACAGAGCCTCCGATGTTTGGCGCAGACAGTGATGCACGCGTGCTCTCCGACGCCGTGGAGTCGCGCCTCTCGCTGTCAGTGTTTCATTCGGTCTTGCTCGCCACCCTCGCTGCCACGTCTGCTGCCCGGGCTGCTTCCGTTGCTGCTGGTCGTGCCTTCTCTTTTGCTGAGCAGGTGCACGCTAGCGACGTTGCGGCGCGGGGGGCGATCTGTGCGGCGCAGGCTGCGGCAAGAGGTGCGTCCGCGGCAATCTTTTCCATTCCCTTGGACATGGGAGGGATTTTGCGGCGGGCGGCGGAGAGTCAGGCAGTTCGCATGGCGAGGCAGGCAGCATTGACAGCACGCATTTCGTGCACACAGGCTGCGTGTTCCATAGCTGTGTCGGTCCGTGCGCGTCATGAGGCAGGCAGACTAGCCGCGTTGGCAGCTGCTCAGGCGGCCAACTTTGCTCAATTTGCTGTTGATAGCTGCATGGTGGCCCTCGCCTTGTGCAGTAGCACGCCAATGTTTGATGCTTCCACGCAGGCGCCATCGGCAAGCGACACAGCTGAGTCTACCTCTGAGTCTGACACGTCTGATTCTGACACGTCTGATTCTGCAGTGTTTGACTATATTGAGGAAACGTACTTCCCCAATGGCCGTGCCTCGTACCCCGCAGAATTGACGTCTTTCTTCCCGCCGTGTGCTTCCCCAGACACTGATGAGTTCTCTGATGTCTCTGAGGTCTGCACGCAGGGCGTGGCGCAGCCTGGCCTTCCTCCTTCTGTGGGTCAGTCTGAGGAGTCGTCGTTCGATTGGGTGATCACGTTGTTGGCCTTTCTGTGCTATCTCTTCATCGTTCCGCCCATCCTTCTCTACCAATCTGTGGCACGAGGTGTCCGGCGCGCGCGTCGCTTGCCCGTTGCGCTGTTGGCGGGGGTGGGTCTACTCTGCAGCTTTGCGTTGGGTTGTGCAGGTGCACAACTGGCAGCTGATCACCTTGCCGTGCCGTCGCATCTGCGGTTTGGGCCAATCGATTCTTTGTCCCAGGTGCCAGTGCTTGACGTGCCAGATGCGCCGCATCGCGTGGCGGCGGATATGTATGAGTTCCATGATTGGGCCTCGTCGTATCCCGTTTGGTCTGGTATCATTTTGAGTAATTGGGATGAGTGGTCGGATAAGCCATGGATATTGGATTCTGGCGCGGTGCACCATTATGTGAACGAAACAGACTTCGTTGCTCTTGGATATAACCTGCGTCCAATGCAGATTCGCGTACACACTGCGGGGAACAACACGTTGAAGGGCACTCAGGTTGGATCCCTGGGCACTCTGAATGAAGTTGTGTTCGTGCAGGATATTCCCGTAAATTTAATCAGTGTGCGTGGTCTCACATCTGGACCATCCCCTCGCTTCGAATCCGTCCATTTCCGTGGTGACTCGGTGGTTGGGGTCTCGGACAGAGGGCGGCGGACAAATATCGCAGATTTCGATGAGCGGCTTCGCTTGTTTGTGATCCGTCCGTCTGTCTTCGGTCTTGATGACCCAGGTAAGCACAAGCGAGACTATGAAAAGCAGGCCGCTGTTGCCCAAATGCGTCTATCTGCAGCGCACGGCTCTCAGGACGGTCGCCCGCCTTTCCCACCGTTGCGAACAGGTGTGAGAAGGGCTGGTGCTGCGCACCCAGCGTCGCACGCTAAGGATCGCCCT
>PAFB01000145.1 GCA_002700865.1 Rhodospirillaceae bacterium | reverse complement strand
TGCGGCTCTGCTCTCCGCTTCCTTGCCCAAACAAGCGACGGTTCACGGGCGAAAAGCCTTGTGCGGCTCGTGTAACATGCGGCGTGAAGGCCTTGCTGTGATACAGGCGGCTGCTTCGATCTCCCTATGTCACGCGCGACCGCGTTTGGTATTTGGCGTTTTGCCAGAGTTGCTGGGTAATCACAGCTTCAAGATTTTCAGCGGCTTGGATGATATCGGCCTCGTCGAGGTAAAGAGGGGTAAAGCCGAACCGCATGATATCCGGTGCACGAAAATCACCAATGACGCCTCGATCAATAAGCGCCTGAACGGTGGCGTATCCGTGCTCAAAGGCAAAGGAAACCTGACTGCCACGCAATGCACCGTCACGCGGAGAGGCCAATCTCAGCTGAGGGCACCGGCGTTCGACCTCTTCAATGAACAGGCCGGAAAGCCTCAGGGACGCCTCCCGAAGTGCGTGCATATCCACGCCCTCCCAAACGTCCAAAGCTGAATCCAAAATGGCGAGTTGAACGATGGGCGGCGTGCCAACGCGCAACCGTTCTATCGACATGGCAGGCCGGTAGTCCGGCTCCATGGCAAAGGGCGCGTCGTGTCCCATCCATCCGGCCAGCGCAGGCTCGATTTCGGTAATGAGGTCGGGTCTGACATAGGCAAACGCAGGAGAGCCCGGCCCGCCGTTCAGGTATTTGTACGTGCACCCCACAGCAAACTCAGCGTTTGAAGCGGTCAAGTCGACGGGGAGCGCGCCTGCGGAATGGGCAAGGTCCCAGATCATGACACAGTCCCGCGCCTGGGCTGCTGCGGTGAGCGAGGGGATGTCGTGGATGCGGCCTGTGCGGTAGTCAACTTGGGTCAGCATGACGGCTGCGACGTCGTCGGTTATCGCGGCTTCCACGTCCTCGGGGTCGACAACCCGAAGCTCGTAGTCTCGATCCAGGGTACGGATCAGGCCTTGAGCCATATACATGTCGCTGGGAAAGTTGCCGCTATCGGTCAGAATGACACGACGGCTGGGGCGCATTCGCAAAGCCGCGGCCAGTGCCTGATAGACTTTGATCGACAGGGTATCGCCCGTCATCACGCTGCCTTTCGGCGCACCCAACAGCCCGCCGATGCGATCCCCCACCTTTACCGGCAAAGCCATCCAGTCGGAGGAATTCCAGGCCCGGATCAGCGATACACCCCATTCGGATGCTATGACGTCACGCGCGCGCTCCACCGCGCCTTTTGGCATGGCGCCCAGAGAATTACCGTCGAGGTATATAATCCCTTCCGGCAGATCAAATTTCTCTTTGCGAAGAATGGTCATAAGTCGCCTCGAAGGTTCCAGAGTTCAGAAAAGAGAACGATCTCTAGCATGCGGCGCCGATAATTCACGCCAGCAGTGCCGCCGGTCCTGCGTTTGGAGCCAATGACGCGTTAAACCGCCAGAAACCGCAAGCCCCAAAGCACGGGTGATGGTTCAAGCCTATAGCTCCCCTTTAACAGCTCCAAGCCTAAATCCATTGAGCTTCTGGTCCCTTGCTATCCAAGGGCGACGTTCAAGGCTCTGCGCGCCCATTTTTAGCCGCGCGTGGGATGTGCTAGGCCTGATGATCCATATGTCTCACATTCCCAAGGATAAGGTCTTTTGAGCGTCGAGAGCCATCAAGCCAATATTGCGGCGGTCGTTGATCTGATTGCATCGCGGATCAAGCAAGATCAGCGCACCGTCATCGCCATCGCAGGGCCGCCCGCGTCTGGCAAGACGACATTGGCCGAGGCAGTTGTCGAGCACCTCAACGCCCGGTCCAGCAGCAGCGACGAGCGGCCAGCCTCCCTGTTTCCCATGGACGGCTACCACCTCAGCAATCCAGAACTGGACAGCCTTGGGTTGCGCGATCGCAAGGGGTCGTGTGAGACCTTCGACGCATCCGGCTTTTGCGTTGCGCTTGAACGTCTTTGCGTGCTGGGAACCGCGCACGATTTGCCCGGGTTTGATCGCGACAACGACTGTGTGGTGCCGGGCGCGATCCGGGTTGGCGCTCATGCGCGCATTATCGTGGCGGAAGGGAACTATTTGTTGCTTGATCGCTCCCCTTGGCGCGAAGCCCAGAGCCACTACACCGCGCGGGTATTTGTAAAGGCGCCTTTGGCGGTTTTGAGCATGCGACTGCAGGAGCGTTGGCGCGCACAGGGTCTGACCGCGAGGCAGGCTGAGGCTCGGGTACAACTGAACGATCTGCCCAATGCGACTTTGGTGTTGAAGGACAGCACTGAGGCAGATTTGGTGCTGGAACACCTTGTCCATGATGAGTTGGAGGGAGTGCCGGCTTCATCTTAGGATAGTGGGAAGAGCTTATGAAATTCGCTCTGCCCTACGTTAGCCATGGAGTCATGCGACCTTGCCGAGTGTATTCAGCAAAAGGACCCCCCCCGCATGTTCCGCACCTTTGCCCTGGTTGCGATGTTCCCCCTGTTGTTGGGGAACAGTCGTTGTGATCCGTTTTACAACACCATTGGCTTGGGCGACTTGCTTTCTTCTGAAGCGGAAACGGCGGCGCCTGCTGAGAACCCCGGCTTTATCCGCAGTGACGACGAAACGCCTTATTTGAAGATTGAACCTGTGGGTGGCAGCGACGGCGACCCGGAAAATGCTTGCTCGCTGGAGGCCTACAGCCCTTATGTCGGTGGTCAACTCTCAGCGCTCGAGACGTCAAAGTCATCGGACAGTATTTGGCGTGTTATTCGCCCCCGAGAGATGATTACCTTTGATTTCCGGCCAGAGCGTATGAACATTCAAGTGGACGAGAATAACAATGTAATCCGGCTCTACTGCGGCTAAGGGCAGTTGAACAGATACTCGCAATAATAGAACGTGGCGATTTAGTGAAATTACACTCTAATCCTTGGACAATCTAAGGGTTTTGAACTATTTATTCACCGTTGGAAATTGGCAACGGTGGACCGCATAAGATGTCTTCGAGTGATGAACAGGCGAAGAACACAATGGTACGCGGGGTGCTGCACGAGGTACCGCCCCCTCGTATTGTCCCAAAGCCTGTTGTTCCGCCTGCGCCTGATACAAAGCCCGATAATCCATCGGTCCCGACGGTCGGTCTCACCGATCCGGTCGAAACCAACCTCTATGCGGATATTACACCGCCGCCACTGCAAGGCCCGACCTACACCCCTAACGACCCGCTTTACAGCAGCCAATGGCACTTCCCTCAGTTGGGCAACATTACCGATGTCTGGAACGACTACACGGGCGCCAGTATCGACGTTGGCGTCTATGATGACGGGCTGGACCATGGCCACAGCGACCTCGCTGCAAACTATGATGACTCGCTGCATTTCGTCTATGACGGCACGATCTATGACCCTGACCCCATATCATCGGCGGATGGACATGGAACGGCCGTGGGCGGTCTTATCGGGGCTGTCGGGGACAACAACCTCGGGGTCTCGGGCGGGGGGTTTGAGGCAGATTTAACGGGCGTGAACTACCTCGAAGATATTCAGGTGTTCCCGTCGAATCTGAACTGGAATAACAACGCCGACCGCGAATGGTACATTGATCGAATGCAGACGTCCTTCGAGTGGGCCGCCAATTTCGATATCATGAACAACAGTTGGGGCAGCGCAGGGCTCTACGACACTTCTTACGTTTTTTGGGACAACCTGACGATAGACGCGTTCGAAGAGGTTCATCAGACCGGGCGCGGCAATCTGGGCACTATCGTCGCGCAAGCCGCAGGCAATGATAATATGAACGCCAGCGGTGATGCGGTAAACGCATCCCGCTACACCATGACAATCGCCGCGACTGACTCAAACGGTGACGCCGAAAGCTACACAAACTGGGGTGCGGGCACGCTGATCGCGGCGCCGGCGGCAGGCGTGACCACCGATGTCTCAGGCACCGGTGGATACAACTCTTCGTCCGGTGCGGCGGGTGATTACACCACAACCTTCAACGGGACCTCTGCGGCGACGCCTGTAACATCGGGCGTGCTCTCACTGATTCTGGAAGCGAACGACAATCTGGGTTGGCGGGATGTTCACAATATCCTCGCTGAGTCGGCATCGCTGACCGGGTCGAACTACGGGGCGCCAGCCTCGAACTACGAAGATTCCTCCTGGGGGAACACCGGGTCCAGCAACTGGAACGGCGGTGGCCATGCGTTTCACCTCAGCTATGGTTACGGCATGGTTAACGCGCTCGCCGCGGTTCGCATGGCCGAGGCGTGGGGGAGCTTTTATGCTGCGCCTTACACCAGCACAAACGAAGTCACGGCAAGCGGCAGCTACAGTGGCAGTTCTCAGAGTATCCCGGACAATGGCAGCATTGACCTGTCCGCCACCGTTTCCACCGACATTGAAGTCGAAACGGCGGTGGTTAACGTCAATCTTCAGCACAGCGACAGCGCTGACCTCACCCTGACCCTGATTTCGCCCAATGGCGCTGAAATCCCCTTGTTCGATCAGGAAATCGCTTACCACTACTACGAATACGGCATCTACAACGGTGAAGATCTTTACCCTTGGGCAAACTCCAACGTCATCCGCTTCTTTGACACAACGACGTCCTGGCAGTTCGAAGTAACGGGTTTGCGTGGCTATGACAGTGCCGGGACCTGGACCTTGCGCGCCGGTGACGTGGAAGCCGACACCAGCGCCGATACCGGCTCTGTGAACAGTTACAGCATCGACTTCTTCGGCGCTTCGCTTTCGGCCAATGACGTTCACACGCTCACCACTGACTATTTGACACTCAAGGCCGTGGAAAGTGGGCGCGGCGCGTTGTCAGACTCCAACGGCGGCACCGACTGGCTCAACGCTGTGGCTATATTCGGGGATATGACGGTCGATCTGGGCTCGTCGGTTTCGGTTTCTGGCGTGTCTTGGGCCAGTATGGACGGTTCGATTGAGAATATCGCAACGGGCGATGGCGGGGACAGCATCACGGGGACGGCGGCGGCCAACGAGATCCTCGCCGGCCGCGGCGACGACACCATCAACGGGTTGGGCGGCGATGATGAGATCGATGGTCAGGCCGGCGACGACATCATCATCCACAGCGACGGCGAAAACACCTACATCGGTGGCGACGGCACGGATGTTCTCAGCCTGCCCTCGCAAACCAGCGCCAGCGTTGCGTGGAGCTTGGACAGCAATGATCAGCTTATCCTGACGGACAATGGTTCGGCGAGTCTGGTTGCAATCAGCATCGAAAGTATCGCCTTTTCCGACCAGACGCTGACCTATGCCCAAGCCTATGACTTGGCAAGCAACGGCAATTCCGCCCCGGTGTTTACTTCTGGAACCACTGCCAGTTTTGCCGAAAACGGCACCGGTATCGCTTACACAGCGACCGCAACAGATGCGGACAATGAGACCCTCAGCTTTGACCTCGTGGGGGGAGCGGATCAATCAAGTTTCTCCATTGGGAGCGCTGACGGTGAACTGACGTTCAACAGTCCGCCTGATTTCGACAACCCCGGATCACAGAACGGCGACAACGATTATCACGTTGATGTCCGGGTCGGCGATGGCAACGGTGGGACCGCGACACAGACGGTTACGGTGAGCGTAACGGACGTAGACGACGGCGTGAGCAACGCCGCGCCCGTTTTTACGTCTGCAAGCTCGGCGACCTTTGCAGAGAACGGGACCGGGGTGGCCTACACGGCCTCTGCAACGGACGCAGACAACGATACGCTGAGCTATGCGCTGGTTGGTGGAGCAGACCAGAGCGACTTTGCCCTCGATCCCAATAGCGGCGAGTTGACCTTCAATGCTGCTCCAGATTTCGAAGCTCTTGCTTCGGTGGATGGCGACAACGATTACCACGTCGATATCCGCGCAAGTGACGGCAACGGCGGTACAGCCACTCAATCCGTGACCATCAGCGTGACGGACGTGGCCGAGAATAGCACGCCGGGATTCTCTTCCGGCACCTCGGCCAGCTTCGCTGAAAATGGAACGGGCGTCGCCTATACCGCCGCGGCCACGGACGGTGACGGCGATACGCTGACCTTTGCGCTGGTCGGTGGCGCGGATCAGATTGCCTTTAGCCTCGATCCAAACAGCGGGGAGCTGTCCTTCAACACCGCGCCAGACTATGAATCCCCCGCATCCGCAGACAACGACAATGATTATCACGTTGATATCCGCATAAGCGACGGCAACGGTGGCACGGCCACTCAATCCGTGACCATCAGCGTGACTGACGTTGATGAGAGCGCTGCGCCGACTCAGGTGGTTTACGATGGCGTGACCTATGAGCTGATCACCGAACTCAGGTCCTTTGATGAGGCCGAACTCTACGCTCATGCTCAGGACGGCTACCTCGCCATCCTCTCGGATGCAGGCGAAGCCGCGGCTGTCACTGCCATGGTTGATAACTGGTTTCAGCAGAATCCGGATGCTTACAACATCTCTTACGCCAATGACGGAGCTTTAGCGGCTTATGTATGGGCCGGCGGCGGCGATTTCTTGAGTGAAGGTGAATGGATCTGGTCCAACGGCGCGCCCCTTGACGACGGCTACACCAACTGGGGGGGCAGCAGTCAGACTTCAGCGGGCCAGCCGGACAACGCGGGCAACGCGCAGGATGCGCTGGGGATCGCGATGGAGGACTGGCCCTGGCAGAGCGCAAATCCGGACGGGGCTGTTGGCGAGTGGAATGACCTCAACGAATACAACCTCCTCTACTTTGTTATTGAAATGGGGAACGACTGGGAAATCGAGACCGCAGGGGACGTCGATCTGCGCTCGATTGGTTTCCAGGGGTATGAAATCGAAGCAAGCGGTGGCTCTGCTTTAACACTCCAGACCAGCAGTGGCGCCATGCTCCCGCGCACCAAAGAGCTCACCCAGGCCGAAGACGATGGCGGCAGCGGCTATATCGCGCTGGCCCAGCAGAGCAATTCGCAGGGGGCGGTGTCTTACTCAGTGCTTTACTTCGACAGCACTGGGACGGAGAGCGGCAGACCCACGATGATCGGGAGATCCCAGAGTGCTCTTATCGACTGGGAAGATGACTTTGAGGCTGACCTTAACGGTGATTCCATCATTGGCCACACCTACACGGTGATTGAGAATATCGGTGACGTAGTGTTGAGCAGTTCGACGTCGGGCGGCTATTCCGTAAACCTGAACGCAGGCGGCGAGATATCGTTAACGGACAAGCGTGGGCGTCTGATTGAGCAAAGCAGCAAACACCAGTTTGAACAGGCTGAAGAGAACAGCGACGGCGGCTTCGATATTCTGGTCAACACGCCGAAACGCGGCATTGATAACTACACCGTGCGTCATTTCGACGATGCTGGATCGGCAACCGGCAAGACATCGAAAATCGGTACGTCCGAAACGGCTTTGGTCGATTGGGAGGACGACTTCGAAGTCGACCTGAACGGCGACACGATCATCGGGCACACGCTCACTGAGATCGAAAGCGTCGGCGATGTAACCCTCAGCAGTTTGACCTCAGGCGGCTATTCACTGAATGACAGCGGCGCAGGGGAAATCGATCTCAAGGACGGTCGCGGGCGATCGATCGTACAGCAGGGTAATTTCTCATTCCTGCACGCCGAAGAAAACAGCGGTGGCGGCTATGACGTTCTGGTTAACAGCCCACGCCGCGGCGTGGATAGCTACAGCGTCCGCCATTTCGACAGCACAGGGCAGGAGGATCGAAAGGCCACGACCATAGGGATGTCTGAAAGCCGCCTCGTCGATTGGGAGGATAACTTTGAAGTCGACCTGAACGGTGACTCCGCCATTGGCCACGCCTACAGCTCGATTGAGGCAAACGGTGACGTCGTACTGAGCCTGTCGACGTCGGGTGGTTACGTGGTCAACTACAACAGTGGTGGTGAGATTGAGCTTGCCAATGCGCGCGGTCTGTTGATCACGCAGAACAGCAGGCACGACTTTATGCACGCCGAAGAAGACAGCGCCGGCGGCTTTAACGTGCTGGTCCGATCTGTGCGCGCCGGGAAGGATTCATATGTGGTCCGGCATTTTGACGCCACGGGCCAGGAAAAAGCGACTGCGACAAAGCTTGGTACCGACGCAGCCAACCTCGTGGACTGGGAGGACGACTTTGAAGCGGATCTGAATGGAGACCTGACCATTGGCCACGCCTTGAACATGATCGAGGATGACGGTGATGTGGTGCTGAGTTCTTCGACTTCTGGCGGGTATTCCGTGAACCACAGCAACGCCGGGGAAATCACGCTGACTGACAGTCGTGGTCGTATCATTTCCCAAGGTACTCTGAACAGTTTCGAACATGCTGAAGAAGACGGCCAAGGCGGTTTCTATCTGCTTTTCAACCAGCCCCGTCGCGGCGATGATTATTTCTCTGTGCGGTACTTTGACAGCACAGGTGCGGAATCTGGTCGAGCGACTGTGCTTGGTGCCGTTGAGGCGAGCTTGGTTGATTGGGAAGACGAGTTCGAAGTCGATCTGAATGGCGACTTGACCATCGGACACACCCTTACGGCCATTGAGAGCATTGGCGATGTGGTCCTGAGTGCAACGACTTTTGGCACTTATTCCGTGAGTCAAAATGGTGGTGCAGAGATAGAATTGCAGGACTCGCGCGGTCGGCAAATCCAGCAGAGCAGCCGCTATGACTACCAGCACGCTGAAGAGAGTGGCGACGGCGGCTTTGATGTCTTGGTGCGGATGGAGCGCCGTGGTGACGATTTCTATACAGTGCGGCACTTCGACAGCGCGGGTGTCGAGAATGCTCGGGCAACAACCCTCGGGGCTTCAGAAGCCGACTTGATCGACTGGGAAGATAACTTCGAGGTGGACTTGAATGGTGATTTAAGCATCGGCCATGTCTACACGACCATCGAGAGTGACGGCGACGTGGCGCTGAGTACGGTGACGACCGGGGGGTATTCGATCAATTATAGCGGTACGGGCGATATTGACTTGATGGATCGGCGCGGTCGTTTGATCGAGCAGAAGAGCAACTCGCAGTTCGAGCATGCTGAAGAAAACAGCGATGATGGCGGCTATTATTTGTTGTTCAATCAGCCCAGACAGGGCGCTGAAAACTATTCGATCCGCTATTTTGCCGACAGCGGATACGAGACCCAGAAAGCAACCAAGATTGGTGGGGAAGAGGCTCTGTCCGCTTGGGAGACCGTATTTCAAACGGACTTTGGTGTGCTCTAGAGGACCTCATCCAGCGCCGAAAGCAGTGTGCTGATATCTTGTTGCCGGGTGTAATGCACAAACGATAGACGCAGAACGCCGTGGTCAGGGTCGATCCCCAGTCCTTCGAGGCAACGGACACCATAAAAGTCTCCGCCACCGGCCATCACGCCTTTTGCCGCTAAAGCAGCGGCGAGCGTTTCGCCTGATGTTTGGGAATGGAGCGCGACAGTGGGGGCTTTTTGGTCGGCTTGGCGGGGGCCAATCAGACGAACGGAATTGCGCTCTGCGAGATAGTCCAGCAGCGGCTGGAGAACAGCCCCTTCGTACTGCCGGGAAAGGTCGTGAACGGCTTCTGCCTTTTCGGTCAGCGTTGCGCCAGTATCGCCGAAATGGTGCGTGTAGAGGCTTTCGAGATAATCCACCATGCCAGCGCAGGCGGCGATCTGAGCATGGTCTGGGCCGGCGGGGGTGAATTTCTTGGTACGGTACCCGGCGTTGAAGTAATGCGCCTGCGAGGGCAGTGCATCGGCCAGCGCGTGACGCACCACCATAATCCCTTGGTGCGGCCCGAAAGTTTTGTACGCAGAGAACAAGTAGATATCCGGACCCAGAGCGCCGACATTGGGAATGCCGTGCGGTGCGTAGCTCACGCCATCGACGCAACTATAGGCGCCTGCGTTTCGGACAATCTCGCAAATCGAGCCGACATCATTGGGCGCACCGACGATGTTGGAGCAGTGCGGGAAACAGACCAGTTTGACCCGCTGATCGAGCAAACGTTCCAACTCCGCAGTATCCAACAGCCCGCTTTCAGGATCAAACCGCCACTCCCGCACCTCAATCCCAAGGGCCGCGAGGCGACGCCATGGGCCGGTATTGGCTTCGTGGTCCTGGTTGGTGACGATTATCGCGTCTCCCGCGCTCAGCATTTCCCCGAAAGCCTTGGATAACACGTAGGTGTTCTGCGTCGTGGAGGGGCCAAAGGAGACTTCATCGGCGGCCACGCCCATCACGCCCGCCAAGCGCGTTTGCGCCTCGTCCATTTCTTCACCACCCAGGCGAGAAGCATCATAGGGTCCGTAGGGCTGGACCTTGCGCTGGGTATAATACCGCGTCAGACGGTCAACGACTTGACGGCAGGCATAGGACCCACCTGCATTTTCAAAGAAAACCTGTCCCGTCAGCGTTGGTTGCTCAAACGCTGGGAATTGGGCGCGGACAAAATCCAGATCGAGGGCAGGGG
>PAFB01000144.1 GCA_002700865.1 Rhodospirillaceae bacterium | reverse complement strand
GAGCAAAAAGCCCCCAACCGATACCATCACGGCGACCTTCGCCGAGCCTTGCTCGCGGCGGTTGATGAAATCGTTAAGGACCTGGGTGTCGAAGGACTGAGCTTGCGGGAATGCGCCCGGCGCGCCGGGGTTTCGCATGGTGCACCGGCTCATCACTTTCAGGATAAGCGGGGGATGCTGACGGAGTACGCGACGGACGGGTTCGAAAAGCTGCTTGGGTCAATCGCCTTTGAATTCGACAAAGTTGGCATTGATGACACGCTGGGGCGGCTTCGAGCGGTTGGAAAGGGCTACGTCAATTTTGCTCTCTCGCACCCGGCTCAGTTCAAGGTGATGTTTCGCTCTGAACTGCTGGAGAACGATAACCAGCGCTTGCTAGATCGGGGGAAGCAAGTGTTTGAAGCCTTGACCAAGTCGCTGGCAGCTCACTGGGCGGCGACAAATCAGGTCTGGCGGAAGGAGAATCTCGCGCAGATTTCCTTGGCATGGTCAGCGGTGCATGGCTTTGCGGTTCTGGCCGTCGAGGCTGACCTGTTGCGCATGGGCGAAGAAGGATTGCTCAACCCGGATGCTGATGCCGTGCTAGACCAGCTCCTGCTGATCGCGGAGCCACCGCGTCAATAATCTTGCGGCTGTGGTCACTGAGTTTTCGTCTGTGCAGTAACTGAGGCGGATGAATTGCTGTCCGCGCGCCGTATCAAAGTCAGCGCCGGGCGTGATGGCGATACCGGTTTCCTGCAGAACGCGGGTGCAGAACCCCACCGCATCGTCTGTCAGATGGCCAACATTGGCGTAAAAGTAAAACGCGCCGTCGGGGGAAGAAATTTCAGTGACCCCGCCGTCAATCAGCGCTTGATGCAGCACCGTCCTATTCCGTCTGTAGGCTTCTTTAAGCGCGTCAAGTTCGTCGCTGGCCTCCAAGGCTCCTAGGGCTGCAATCTGGCTTACTGCCGGGGTGCATATGGTCATGTTGCCTTGCAGACGTTCGAGCGGGCGCATCATGTCTTCTGGCATGACCAACCAACCAACCCGCCACCCGGTCATCGAGAAGTATTTGGAAAACGAGTTGATGACGATGGCGTCTGGGTTGATGGCGACAGCGGTTGTTTCGGGCGTGCCATAGGTGAGGCCGTGGTAAATCTCGTCGGAGATCAAGCGCACGTCGTTTGCCCGGCACCAGTCGCTGATTGCGGTGAAATCGTCAGGCGTGAGCATGGACCCCGTCGGATTGGACGGGGAAGCGATGATCAGGCCGTCGATGGGCTCAGGCAGCGCGTTCAGCGCTTCGACAGTGGGCTGATAATTCGTTTCAGGCCCGGTCATGATTTCAACCGCGCGCAGGCCCAGAGCATTGAGGATGTTGCGATAACAGGGGTAGCCCGGCGTCGCCAGAGCAACAGAGTCGCCTTCGTCAAAAGCCGTCAGAAAAGCCAGGGCAAAGGCACCGCTTGCGCCTTGGGTTACCGCGATCCGAGAGGCAGGCAGGTCAAAGTTATACCAGCGCTGGTAAAGGTCGCTGATGCCCTGACGGAGTTCATCGGTGCCAAGAGCCATGGTGTAGCCAAGGGTATCGGCATCCAGCGCCTGCTTAACAGCTTCGCGGGCCGCTGTGGGTGCAGGGGTGCCGGGTTGACCGACTTCGAGATGATAGACAGCCCGGCCAGCCTGCTCGGCATCTTGCGCGGCTCTCATTACATCCATCACGCGAAAGGCATCGACTGTGCTTCGATTTGCTACCTTAAGCCCCATCACACGGCACTCTCTTTGCTATATTCTCTACAATCTTACAGTCGCGCATATTGGTAGATGGTCTTTGTGCAAAACACCACCAGACGCATGCGCAAGATGCTACATGAATATGATTTTAACTCGCATAATGAAAATGGAGTGCGTGCCATGATCCGATTATTGACCATTGCCTTTGGGGTTTTCTTGTCCGTTGCAACAGTTCGTGTGGCGCTGGCCCAGAACGCAGAGGCTGCCTTTAGTGACGCGGAGAAAGAGAGCATTCGCACCGAGGCCTTGAATGCTATTTTGGCCAATCCCGAGATCATCCGAGAAGCGATGGCAATTCTCGAAGCGCGCGAAGCGAACCAGGCGCTGGCTTCTGTTCTGAGCGATCCGAACACGCCTATTCTGGGCAATCCGGATGGTGAAATCACCCTGATTGAGTTCTTTGACTACAACTGCGGTTACTGTCGCCGTATGGCTGACCCGCTGCAGGATTTGCTCGCAGAGGAAGACAACCTCCGTATTGTGATGATTGAAACCCCCATTCTCAGCCAGGAGTCCTACGAGGCGACACGGGTTGCCTTGGGCGTGAATATTCTGGGCGGTTACTACAGCGACCTTCACTTTGACGCCATGACGATGGGTGGCCGCTCCAACGGTGACAGCCTGCTCGACGTTGCGCGCGATTTGGGCGTGAATGTCGATGTCCTGCGTGCGGTTATGTCCAGCGACGCGGTCGAGGATACCATTTCCCGCAATTACGAAGCGATGCAGTCTTTGGAGATCAGCGGCACGCCGGCCTTCGTCGTCGCAGGCAGTGCGTCGCCGACGCTTTTGACCGATATCAACATCATCCGCGGCGCGGTTCCTGTGGAAGAACTACGTTCTGCGATTGAGATGCTCCAGTTTGGGTCGTGATTTCCGCAATCTTGCACCGATTTTTTTGAGGGTCTAAATCCACACCTTGCCTTAATTGGCAGCAACTAATTTCATTGCAGTTCTGTGACAAAAGGGATTTTCCGGTTTATTATGCGACCGGTGAATCCCTTTCTTTTTGGCCGTGGATAGTCCGCGCTCTATCCACAGTTTTTCGAAATGTTCCCCAGCGACGTTGCCCCTGAATCTGTGTAGGTCTTAAGGTGCAGGAAAGAAGGATTGCACAGTGCCCGCACTGATCGTCCCGCCTGCGAAGCAACCAGGGGCCTGATCGGCGTGGGCGGTCCTGTGGCATAATCGAAAAATGAACGCCGTTCAGAGTTTGGGGTGACCTTCGGCGTGGTGCGCATTCTTGTCATTAATGGTCCAAATTTAAACACCTTGGGTTGGCGACAGCCCGAGTTGTACGGTCATGAGACGTTGGCAGACGTCGAGGCCAAGTGTGTGGCCGAAGGAAAGCAACTGGGCCTTGAGGTCGAATGCTTTCAGTCAAACAGTGAAGGGGCGATTGTGGATCGGATCCAATCGGCCCGTGGAGTCTTCGACGGTATCGCGCTGAATGCTGGTGCATACACGCATACGTCGATAGCCATTCTCGATGCGTTATTAGCGGTAGGCACACCTGCGGTAGAAGTGCATCTATCGAATGTCTATCAGAGAGAATCCTTCCGCCATCGCTCGTATCTCTCAAAGGCCGCGATAGGCGTTATCGCGGGTTTTGGCTCGCACAGCTATGTCTTGGCGCTTAGCGCGCTCAAGCAACAGCTCGAAACAGCATCCGATGCCGAAGTCAAAAAAGGGTGAGTGAAATGGCGCAAAAATCAGACAAGACGAACAACTCTTTTGACGTATCGGCAAATCTGCTCCGAAAGCTCGCAGACACTATGGGCAATGCAGGTTTATCTGAGATCGAATACGTCGACGGTGATCGTAGTCTGAGATTATCCCGCGCGACCCAGGCCGCCCCGGCGCCAGTGGTTGCCGCTGCGCCAGCACCCATGGCCGCAGCCCCTGCGCCCGTCGCTGCAGCAGCACCCGCACCGGCCGCGACGCCGGCGGTGGAACCTGTCAACGATGTGAAGACCATCGACTCACCCATGGTGGGAACCGTCTATCTCGCGCCGGAGCCTGGCGCGTCTGATTTTGTCAGCATCGGTGACGAGATCAAAGAAGGCGATACCTTGATGATCATCGAAGCCATGAAAGTAATGAACCACCTACCAAGCCCTGCATCCGGCGTTGTACGCCGCGTGCTCGTATCAGATGGCGAGCCTGTTGAGTTTGGTCAGCCGCTCATCGAGTTGGCATAGGGCGGTTGGCGGAAATGGGAACGATCAACAAAATTGTCATTGCGAACCGAGGTGAAATAGCGCTGCGACTCATCCGGGCTGCGCGTGAGATGGGGATTGCAACGGTCGCTGTTCATTCGACCGCTGATGCTGACTCCATGCACGCACGCCTCGCCGACGAAGCGGTTTGCATCGGTCCGCCGCCGTCGAAGGATTCCTACCTCGACAAGCGGGCGATTATGACCGTCGCAGAATTGACCGGCGCGGACGCCATTCACCCCGGCGTTGGTTTCTTGGCGGAAAATCAGGAATTTGCTGAAATGGTCGAGGCGCACGACCTGATTTTCGTTGGTCCAACACCGCGGCACATTGGCCTGATGGGGGATAAGATTGCAGCAAAGCAAGCGGCGATCGATGCTGGTTTGCCCGTCGTTCCGGGGTCTGAAGGTGCCATTTCAGACGTGGACGAGGCCCGGCAACTGGCCAAGGAAATCGGCTACCCGGTTCTGATCAAAGCAGCTTCCGGCGGTGGTGGTCGCGGGATGAAAGTGGCGCGTTCGGATGAGGAGTTGGACAGCGCTCTGTCAACCGCATCGCGCGAGGCCAAAGCGGCATTTGGCGACCCCGTTGTCTACATCGAGAAGTATCTCGACAATCCTCGGCATATTGAGGTGCAAATCCTCGCTGATGCCCACGGTAACGTCATTCATCTCGGGGAGCGTGATTGCTCCGTGCAGCGCCGCCACCAGAAAGTGGTCGAAGAAGCCCCCTCACCAGCCCTGAGCCCCGAACTGCGCGCCGATATCGGCCGACGGACGGCAGAGGCCGTTAAGTTCCTTGGCTATCGGTCGGTGGGTACGGTGGAATACCTGTTCCAAGATGGCGAGTTCTACTTCATTGAAATGAACACGCGCCTACAGGTCGAACACCCCGTAACGGAGATGATCACGGGGCTGGATCTGGTCGAGCAGCAAATTCGAGTGGCTTCAGGCGAAGTGCTTGAAATCAAACAGGAAGATATCGAATTTGAAGGGCACTCTTTTGAGCTTCGGATCAATGCAGAAGACCCCTTCAACTTCATGCCTAGCCCCGGACTGGTGACCGCTTATCACCCGCCGGGAGGCATGGGTGTTCGGGTGGATAGCCACTTGTTCACCGACTACCGAATGCCGCCACACTACGACAGTCTGGCCGGTAAGATCATCGTGCACGCCAAGGACCGGGCGTCAGCCATCCAACGCTGTCTCCGGGCCCTCGCCGAAACCCACATCGACGGGATCAAAACCAACTTGGAGCTGCACGATTTCATTCTCCGCCATGAAAAATTTCAGGGCGGGGACATAACGATTCACTGGTTGGAGCAAGCCTTGGAGGCTCGCGCCGCTGGTTAACATGTCGGTCAGGGAAGGCGCTGCCAACGCTTAGGGGAGCAGGCAGTGTCCGGAACAGACGGATAAACAACGTAAGTGTCCCAACAAGAGGGCATGAGCACAAAGAGAAGAAGTGTCTGGAATATTCATGCTGAGTTCAGAACACCTGCCTGAGGACGTTTTTGGGGCGCCAGTTATCCACCCGGAGCTTGCGATTCAGGCTTACACAATCGGCTTGTTTCCTATGGCCGACGACCGTGACGACAAGAATGTTCATTGGGTCGACCCGATTGAGCGTGGCATTCTCCCGCTGGATGAATTCCACGTTCCGAAGCGTTTGAAGCGCACTGTCTTGCGACCGCCTTATGAGGTCAAATCCAACACGGCGGTGGAGCAGGTCATCCGTTACTGCGCAGCCTCAGCGGTTGGCCGTGAGGACACGTGGATCAACGAGCCAATTATCGAAATGTACCTCAACCTGTTCGACATGGGCCACTTGCATACCGTTGAGTGCTGGTTGGATGACCGCTTGGTTGGTGGTCTTTATGGTGTTGCGATCGAGGGCGTTTTCTTTGGTGAGTCGATGTTCAGTCTCGAACGCGACGCCTCGAAAATTGCGCTGGTCTCGCTCGCCGCCCGACTGCGGATCGGAGGCTTTCAGTTGCTGGACTGCCAGTTCATGAACCGGCATCTGGAACAGTTCGGTGCGAAGCCTCTGCACCGCGTTGCTTTCCGCAAACTGCTCGATAAGGCGACGCAGGTAACGGCAGCATTCCCAGAGGAATTGTCGGACCGGGAGATGCGTCAGTTTTTGCAGTCGAGAAGCCAGACATCAAAAACCGGATGTTCCATCGCGTTGAGTGCCGGGGAAGACGCAAACATCCAGCCTTGGAACACCGGCTCAGGCTCGGTTTCTTTCGGCACTTCGTAAATCTCAAGAAAAGCAGAACTCTCCGGCGTCTCGGTCGGAGGGTTTTTGAGGCAACGCCGCGGCTTCACCAGCAAATTCCCCAGCTCAATCACATCGTCGATAAAGACTTCTTCGGTCGCCATGCGAGCCGTGATTTTGTCAAGCGTGCGTAAGACCGCGATATCGTGAACAATCGGATCATCAGCCTGAATTGCCGTTACGGCTTCAGAACCGATTTCCGCGCCGATATCGATTGTCTCACGCGGTGAGCCCTGAGCGCTCAAAATACGGACAACACCAATAAAGGAACCAAACAGCGGTTCGCCCTGGCTTGCTGCTGGCCGAATGAGATCGCCGAGCGCGTCATCGATAGCCGCCGCTTCGACAGTGGGTCGTTCCTGGGGGATGGGGGGCGTTTCGAACGCCAACTGAGCCGCCGCATGTGCAGCAATCATCAGCAGGCTGGCGCTGCCTGCCGCCATAAGCGAGCGAAAAAGCGCCATGCTCTAGCTCTCCGTCGGGGTGGAAGAAGCAACCGCCCCCGGCGTGTCGCTGGTCCGGCCTGCGGCCTCGGGTTGACTTGTGGCAAAGCGTGGCTGCAAGGAAGCGATTTCTTCGACAAAAATCCTCCGCGCCGTTTCTGGATCAACCCCCATCACGGCAGCATCCTCCAGCGCGTCGAGCGCAATCTCCAGCAATTCTGCGAGATTGTCGTCGAGCGTGGCAAGTTTGTCCTTGCAGGACAGCGCCTTGCCGTCTTTGTCGATCCAACGGGCTGGTGGTTGCATCCTTAAAGCCACTTTCCTTGATCCGCGGCCCCAAAAGTGGAGCGTCGGGCCGCCGTTACCGGCTGATTTAGGATGGTTTTAGTCTAATCAAACGAAACGTGGTAGCCTTGGCGTCGCATTTCATTGTTTCACGAGCAGCTGATCCTACTTTGGTAAGGGTTGGACCGGAGCTTACAAGCACTTACATTATTGTCTCCACACTGTGTCTCAATAAGGGCCTAACTGATGTTCAAGTCTATTCGTGCAGAAATTCAGGGAATTGTTGAACGTGATCCGGCGGTGGGCGGTTGGCTTGAAGTGGTCGTGGCTTACCCTTCCTTTTGGGTCATGCGCTATTACCGCTTTTCGAACTGGCTCTGGAAGCGCGGCCTGCGGGTGCCTGCGCGCTGGTTGATGCAAATGGCACGCTGGGGCACGGGCATCGAAATCCATCCCGGCGCGACCATCGGCGAGCGCTTCTTTATCGACCATGGCATGGGGGTTGTGATTGGTGAGATGGCCGAGATTGGCGATGATGTAACGCTGTATCACGGTGTAACGCTGGGCGGCGTCTCGCCGTCTGTTGATTCTGAACAACAGCGCAACGTCAAGCGTCATCCGACCCTCGGTAATGGGGTAATCGTCGGCTCTGGCGCGCAAATCCTGGGTCCGATCGTGGTCGGTGATCACGCTCGCGTCGGTGCGAATGCGGTGGTTACGCGAGACGTGGACGCCCGGACCACAATGGTCGGCATTCCTGCCAAACCCGTGCAACTGTCCCGCGCGGAACAGGGTGCAATCGACCAGTTTGTGGCTTATGGAACGCCGCTGGACCTTGACGATCCCAGCGCAGTAGAAGGCGACATGCTGCGGGATCAAGTGGCTTTGCTAAAGGCACGGTTGAGTGCGTTGGAGGATGCCGTTAATGCCGCCAATGAGCGTGCTCAAGCACCCTCACCCCTGAGCGCTGAACCCCATGATTTGGCAGAAAAACAGCCGGGCAAGTGACCCTCTACTTCGACCACGCAGCAACGTCTCCTATCCGGCCTGACGTAATCGCATTGATGGCTGATGTCATGTCCCACGTGGGCAATGCGTCTTCGGTGCATCGGGCCGGTCGCGATGCGCGTTCAGTTCTGGAACGCGCGCGGGAGCAGGTTGGTATGCTGGTCGGTGCGCGTGCGCAGGAAGTCGTGTTTACCGCCGGCGGAACCGAAGCCAACAACCACGTGCTCAGCGCCCACGCCAACGGGCCTATTTTGGTTTCAGCCATTGAGCATGACTCAATCATCCATGGCCGGCGCGGTGTCGAAGCGGTGTCTGTGCTGCCCTCTGGGGTTATCGACCTTGATGCCCTGTCTGCACGATTGAGTTCGGGCGAGCCGGGCCTGTTGTCGCTGATGCTGGTAAACAACGAAACCGGTGCCATCCAACCTGTGGCCGAAGCCGCCAAAAGGGCCAAGGCCTGCGGCTGGCGTGTGCACACTGACGCTGTGCAGGCGGCTGGGAAAGTCGCGCTGGCCATGGGCGGGCTGGGTGTCGATTATCTGTCGCTGTCAGCCCACAAGTTCGGGGGGCCTCAGGGTGTAGGCGCGTTAGTGCTGCGTCCGGGAATGGACCCGGCCCCATTGCTGCAGGGCGGCGGACAGGAACGCCGCCGGCGCGCTGGTACGGAAAATGTCGCTGGCATCGCGGGTATGGGCCTTGCCGCCGAACAGGCGCTGGATTTCCCAGTCAAAAACGCCCACCACCGCGAGCGCATCGAAGCTGCCTTGCCAAGCGGCGCCAAAGTCGTGGCGCAAGAAGCAGAGCGCGTCTCAACCATCTCCTGCGCGGTCTGGCCGGGGAAATCGGCTGAACGCATGCTGATGAAGTTTGACCTCAAGGGCGTGGCACTGTCTTCGGGTTCGGCTTGCTCCTCGGGCAAAGTCGGTGCGAGTCACGTGCTCACAGCCATGGCCTATTCCGCAGACGAAGCGCTGTCTGCGCTGCGCTTTTCCACCGGTTGGAGCACCACTGAGGACGAGGTTTCTGCCCTGTTAGACGTATTGCGGTCGATGGCATGACCGGTGCGTTTGCCGAGGCGTTTCAATTGTTGCTTAGCGGCGATGCAGCGCTGTGGGATGTGATCATCCGGTCGCTGTGGGTCTCAACAACCGCAACCGTCCTGGCCATGTTGGCCGCGATCCCCTTGGCCACGCTGCTCAGCACGATACCCTTTCCCGGCCGGTGGGCGATCAATACTGTGGTGAGCAGTTTTCAGGCGATGCCGGCGGTTGTCGTGGGCCTGCTGGTGTACTTGCTGCTGACGCGTCAGGGGCCGCTGGGTGATCTTCGGTTACTGTTTACGTCTTGGGCCATTCTGATCGCGCAATTTGTGTTGGTTTTGCCGATGGCGATTGCGCTGGTGACAGGTCGTTTGCGCGACCTCTGGCGGCGGTTTGGCGATCTTTATCGATTGGATGGCGCAAGCTTTAGGGCCCGAATGGGGGCGCTTTTGGTCATGGCACCGGGACCCATTATCGTGGTTGGGCTCACGGTGTTCGGTCGTGCAATATCTGAGGTCGGCGCTGCGATAATTGTTGGGGGCAACCTCGAGTACGCCACACGGGTTCTGACAACGGCCATTAAGTTGGAAGTTGAACAGGGTAAGTTGGCTGAAGCCTTGGCCTTTGGCATGGTTCTCCTGCTGCTGGCTCTGGTTGTTAACCTGTCGGCGCGGCTGGTAACGGCGGTGCTGCCTGAACAGGATTTGGAAAGAAAGTGATCCGTTCCTGCGGCGCCACCTGTGCGCTGGCTCTTATCGTCCTTGTGCTTTGCGCGCGTCCTGTGCTGGCGGACACCATCCGTATCGGCGGCACCACGTCGGTCCGGGACAGCGGCCTGCTGCAGGCCCTGCAAAACGCCTTTACGGCGGATACGGGTCACAAGATGCAGTTCATTGTCGGTGGTACAGGCCGGGTTTTACAGCTGCTGGAAGCGCAGGATGTCAGCGGTGCCTTGGTGCATGATGAGCTGAGCGAAACCGCTCTGTTGGCCCGTGGTGGCGCGGCTGAGCGCTATGAGGTCATGCGCAACGACTACCTCATCCTCGGTCCTCAGTCCGCCTCTGTTCCCGATGAGGCCATTGCGCTGTTGCAGCAGCTTTCCAACGAGGCGCGCCCCTTTGTTTCTCGCGGTGACAACAGCGGCACGCACAAAGCGGAGCTTCGGTTGTGGGACGCGGCGGGGATCGACGTGGACGACCGTGCAGCGCGACAATGGTACCGCAAGTCAGGCACGGGGCAGGGCGCGACCCTGAACATCGCCGCTAGTCTTGAGGCCTTTGTCCTCGCCGATGGCGCGACGTGGCTGGCGTTTGAGAATAAAGGCAATTTGACGCCCAAGGGCTGCTTTGGCGAAGCGCTCACCAACGTCTACGGCGTTCTTGTGGGCTATGACGGTGCGGCGGTTGATCAGAAGGGCGCGTTGTTCGCGCGGTGGTTAACGGGGCCAGGGCAGGCGGTCATCGCCGCCTTTACCATTGGTGAAATGGCACCCTTCGCGCCTCTGTCCGATATGCAAGTGGACGGCCCTTTGCCGACGGCTCAAGCCTTCTGCCATGGCAGCGACGGCTAACCAAACAGCCCCAACATGGGCGCAAAGTCGCTCAGTTTTACGTCACCTTGGTATCGGAGCGGGACGGGCAGATTGAAGCGCGAAATGTTTGCGTTGCCGGCCAGCTCATAGGGCACACCGCCATCAGCAGTCATTTGGATATCACCCAGCCCCGTGCCGAGCAGGTCCATCAGATTTGTGCTGTAATCAAGTCCCACGCTGGTTTCGTCACTGGCCCGCAGTTCAATCGGATTAGCGAGGAAGGCTGTGCCGAGGTCTTTGCCGGCAAAATTGAAGTTCATAGCGAGTTGGTTGACCAGCAGCGAAAGCGGGTTCGGGTTGGTGATTGCTGTATCAATGCCGATTGTCTGGCGGTTAAGGCCCACATTCTTCAGCGCTACATCGCGAACCCGCATCGTCGGTTGCGCCAGATTCAGCAGATCAACCGCCGTATCGCACCCCAGCAAAGAAACCGTCAGCGTCGCGCCCGCGCCAAGTTGAAAAACGTGCCGTCGTGAAATCAGTCCTGTCATTGCAAAGCCACCTCCATTGAAGCCATCCCCCGCCCCTTTGAAGTCGGCACACAATGCCGCACCTGCGCGCGGGATGCACGGCAAATGCGTTCTTTTTCCAGCGCTTAAACCGCTTCACAGGCGCTATGGTACGCCCATGAGCACAAATTCAGACGATATCGCCCTCGAAGACAACGACATCCTAACGCAGTTTGAAGCGCTGGGTTTGGACATGCGCGCGTTGAATGCCGTTGCCAGAATGGAGCTGGATAAGCCCACGGATGTCCAGCGTGAGGCCATTCCTCCGTTCATGCGGGGCCGCGACGTGGTTGCTACGGCACCCACCGGAACGGGGAAGACGCTTGCCTTTCTGCTGCCTTTGCTATCCCGACTGTCGCTGCCTGCGCGTGGAGCCGGTCCGGGGCCACGCGCGATTATCCTGTCGCCAACCCGTGAATTGGGTGAGCAGTTGTGGAGCGTGGGTCGCGATGTCTTTGCCGGCAAGAAGATGAAGGCGGTGCGCATGCTTGGCGGCGAGCCCTATGCGGCGCAAAACAAAGCCCTGCAAGGCCCGCTCGATCTGGTTATCGCGACCCCGGGGCGGCTGATAGATCATCTGGATGCTGACCGCGTTGCCATGTTCCGGCTCGAAACTCTGATCATTGATGAGGCTGACCGCATGCTCGACGTGGGCTTTCGGCAGCAGATCCAGCGCATTGCCCGCGCCTGCGGCACCAAGCGCCAAACCGGCCTCTACACAGCAACGCTCACCAAAGGCGTTCGCGAGTTGGCGCAGTCGATCACCAAAGACGCGTCCCACATCGGCCTTGCCGAACCGGACACGATCCCAGAAACGATCATGCACAATCTGGTGTTCTGCGACAGTCACGAACATAAGCTCGAAGTGCTCGATCTGATGCTGTCCAAGGGTAACGTGCGGCAGGCGCTGGTTTTTGTGACAACGCAAAAGGCGGTTGAAGAGCTGATCGAGCACGTATCGGTTCAGGGTCACGCTGCTGCGCCTGCGCACGGTGGCATGACAACGGCGGAGCGGTCCGCCTCAGTCAATGCATTTCGGCGCAAGAAGGTTCAACTGCTGGTCGCAACAGACGTTGCTGCACGGGGAATGGATATTCCCGGTCTGCGGGACGTGATCATGATGAACCTGCCAATCCATGCCGAAGACTACGTGCACCGGATTGGCCGTGTGGGTCGGGCAGGGGCGCCGGGTTGGTCATGGGCGCTGGTCAGTGATGCCGATAAACGGCGTTTGACCAAGATCGAAAAGCTGCTGGGCAAAACCCTTGCCTCACGCCCCATTCCTTCACTGATCGCTGAAGAGCACCGAGAGTACTCTGACGACGAGCTGGTCCGGGCACGCTCGGGTCGGGGGGCTGGTTCTGATTTACGCGGCGGCAGCGGCGCGCGTCGTCCTGACCGAGGCGCTGACCGAGGTGCCAGTAAAGGTCACAGGAGAGGTCCCAGTAGCGGTTCCGGGGGAAAGCCGCCACAGGATCGCCCGTCGCGTGGACCTGAGCGAGGGAACAAACAAGGTGGGAGCGCTGACCGGGGACCGAGGTCCCCACGTCGGGGTGACGACTTTAGAGCGCGCGGCGGGGATCAGGGCGAGAGAAAATCCAGGTCCAGCGACCGGTCGGGTCGTCCAGATCGAGGGGCTCTTGGGTCGAAAGGTCCGGGTCGAACTGATAGCCGTCGAGGGCAAAAGCCTTCAGGCCCTCGGGGTGGTCCACGTGACCGTCGATCATAAACCGGGCCATCATTCCACGCGCCACCTTGGCTGAAAAGCTGATGAGCGTTGGTTTGTTGTCGCGATACTCGCGGAAACCGATGGTGATGACAGGTGCGTGAAGCGACTTGTTATCAACCGCTTTCCAGTACTCATTTGACGCCAGATTGATGATCACCGGCGGCCCGTCACTCTCTTCGAGGTCCTTCATCATTTGCTTGGTAATCAGGTCGTCCCAGAAAGCGTAGAGCGATTTACCCTTCGGATTTTCCAGCCGTGTCCCCATTTCCAGCCGGTAAGGCTCAATCCCGTCCAACGGTTTGAGCAACCCGTAAAGCCCGGAGAGGACACGCAGGCGCTCGTTGATGCGCAGAAATTCTTCGTGGGTCATGCTGCCGGCGTCGAGGCCGCGATAAACATCACCAGAGAACAGCAACAGCGCATGCTTCCGCTGCTGCTTCCCAAAAGACTGAAACCGGTCATGGTTCAGGCTCGCGAGGTCGTCGGACAGGTTCATGAGGTCGGCCAGTCCGGACGGCTTGAGCTGCCTCGCACGGGAGGCCAGCTTTTTGGCACGCTCAGAAAACGCAGGCTCACTTGCCGGCGGCAAGAAGTCGGGTGAGGGCGTGGTGTTCATGGATTTTGCGGGCGAGATCACGGTTAGCATGGTTCTAGCTCAATCGAGACGACTTACTGATGACAATTTCCAGCCTCTAAGATGAAGTATTGCGACAAAAAGGCAATGCACAGTTTCCACTTGCGTTATGCGACGCAATTCGCTGGACTCAGGCATAAGACCGGGTCCAGTTTATGCGCCTCGAAGAGAAGAAAACAGATGCGAGGTGCGGGGTTCCTGTGGTGGCTTTGCCAGAAAATATTTGGGAATTTGCGGAGAGTTTGCGGAGCGAAGCTTTGCCTGTTGTTAAGCGGTTTTTTCGTTCATCTGATTTGGCAGTGTCCCAAAAATCAGACGTTTCACCCGTTACACTGGCGGACCAGCAGATTGAGCGCCGATGGCGCGAAATGATCGAAAACACCTACCCAGAGCACGGAATCATTGGAGAAGAAGAGGATTCTGTGGGTGTAGACCGAGACTTTGTCTGGGTGCTCGACCCCATAGACGGCACGCGCGCCTTCGTTGGCGGTTTCCCGATGTTCACCAATCTGTTTGCCCTGCTTTTTCAGGGACAGCCGGTGTTCTCAGGCATCAATGTGCCTGTAACGCGGGAGTGCTGGATGGGGTCGCTGGTGGACGGTAGAAAGGCGACGTTTAACGGGCAGCCCTTGGGGCAAAAACCGTCGCGAACACTCGCACAGAGCGTGCTTGCGGCGACGGCACCCGATATGTTTTCCACAGCACAGTTCACGCAGTTTTCCACATTGAAGGCCGCTTGCATGGATTTGCGCTACGGTGCGGATGCTTATGCTTATGGTTTGGTCGCTTTGGGCAGCGTGGGCGTTGTGGCTGAGGCATCGATGAAACCGTGGGATTATATGGCGCTGATTCCGGTCGTTGAAGGCGCAGGCGGCAAAGTGACTGACTGGTCTGGCGAGCGGCTGACTCTGGACAGCGACGGAACTGTTCTCGCTGCAGCAACGCCCGATTTACATCGCGAAGCGCTCGCCGCGCTGCGGGAAGGATGATGACCGAATCCATGGTGACAAGAACGAAAGAAATCGACGATATGGCCGAAGCCTCCCAGACAGTGTCTGTATCCGACAATGCCAGGCAGCAACTCAAGCCACCTTACGGGCATCTGTCTGTGGTTTGCGGTCCAATGTTTGCCGGTAAAACCACGGAAACCCTCAAGCGCATTCTCTGGGCGAAGAATGGCCGTGGGCAGGACATTCGGGTTTACAAGCCTGCCTTCGACCAGCGCTACGCCAAGCTGCAAATCGTCAGTCATGAAGGCCTCGCTGCAGACGCCGAGGCAGTGCATCACTGGGGTGAACGGACAAAGGACGTGATCGAGGCTGGCGTGTCGGTTGTCTTTTTCGATGAAGTTCAGTTTTTCGAAGCACCGAACTTCGATGGTGACATTCTACGGATTGTCGATGATCTCCTGTCCGCTGGGGTCGATGTGGTCTGTTCGGGGCTGGATATGGACTGGCAGGGCAAGCCCTT
>PAFB01000143.1 GCA_002700865.1 Rhodospirillaceae bacterium | reverse complement strand
GTCCGCGCCAATCGCGCGGGCTTCGGCGACTTGATAGGTGTCAAGCATGAAGTCCTTACGCAAGCAGGGCAGAGCAACCGCGTTCCGCGCTGCGGCAAGGTAGGCGTCGTCGCCCTGAAAATACGGGGCGTCGGTCAATATCGACAGGCAGGTCGCGCCGCCCGCTGCATAGGCCTGAGCCAAAGCAGGGGGGTCGAAGTCTGCGCGGATCAGGCCTTTGGACGGGCTGGCCTTCTTGATTTCAGCAATCAGCGCGTAGCGCCCCGCGTCTTTGGTGCGCTTGAGAGCGGATATGAAGCCGCGTGGCGGCTCAACTTCATGCGCCATTGCTTCCAGGTCTGCCAACGAGCGCTTTGCTTTATTCGCAGCAATCCATTCGAGCTTGTCATCGCAAATTTTGGTCAGAACATCAGCCATTGGTAATCGCAATCAGTTGTTCGAGCGCCCGTCGCGCCGCGCCGCCATCGATGGCTTCGCGGGCCATAGCAACACCTGCGACAATATCTGAGGCTTTGCCTGCAACGCACAGGGCGCCTGCTGCGTTGAGCAGGACAATGTCGCGATAAGGACCGGCCTCGCCATCAAGGACGGCGCGCAAAGCCGCAGCGTTTTCGTCAGCCTCGCCGCCGCGCAGGTCTTCGATCCTTGCGCGCTCGATCCCGGCGTCTTCTGGTGTGATGATGAAGGTGTTGATTTTCCCATCCCTGAGTTCGGCAACCCGCGTTTCCCCGCAGGTGGTCATCTCGTCCAGACCCGAGCCGTCACTATTTGCGCCATAGACCACCCAGGCGCGCTCAGACCCCAGTTCCTTAAGCACCCGCGCCAGCGGTTCCACCCATTGCGGCGCAAACACCCCGAGCAGCTGCATTTTCGCCTTGCCCGGGTTCGTCAGGGGGCCGAGCAAATTAAAGACAGTGGGGATTTGCAGTTCCTTGCGAACGGGCATCACGTGTTTGATTGCGCCATGATGGCGCTGCGCGAAAAGGAAGCCGACGTTGGCCTCGGCTATGGCTTGTTCGATCAGGCCGAAGTCCGCGTCGAGATTGACCCCCAGCGCGGCGAGAACATCGGCGGCGCCAGATTTTGAAGTCGCGGCGCGGTTGCCGTGCTTGGCGACGGGGACCCCGCTGCCAGCCAGAACAAAGGAAACGGCAGTCGAAATATTGTAAGTGCCGGATTTATCGCCGCCCGTGCCGCAGACGTCGATCGCACCGTCCGGCGCCTGCACGCCCGACATCAGACCACGCATAGCCCGTGCTGCGCCGGCGATTTCCTGCACGCTTTCGCCCTTGGTCTTCAGGCCCCACAGAAAGGCTCCAGACAGCGCCGGTGAGACTTCCCCCGACATCATGGCGCGTACCGCGCTTTCGGCTTGCTCGTCCGACAAATCCTGTCCGCAGGATATCTGATTTAACAGGCTGATAAACGATGACACAGCGATCTGTCCTCAATCAATAAATGGGTCGTTAGGCCGCGGCGTTGGGCCACTCAATCTGGTTGTTGGCCGCTCGCGCGCTGTCGAGAAAGTTTCGCAGCATGTCGTGACCGTGTTCGGTTTCGATGGATTCCGGGTGGAACTGCAGCCCGTGGATGGGCAAATCGCGATGATTCATGCCCATGATCAGCGCGTCAGTGGTTTCCGCCGTGACTTCGAAATGGGCAGGGAGAGAGGCGCGCTCGACCACCAGCGAGTGATAGCGTGTCGCGCTCAGTGTATCGGGCAGGCCCTTGAACAGCCCCTTGCCGCGATGCCTGATTTCAGAAAGCTTGCCGTGGCGCGGGGTCTCCCTGATTACCAGGCCGCCCAGCGCTTGTCCGATCGACTGGTGCCCAAGGCATACCCCCAGCAACGGCAGGCGCGTCTGTGCTGCGACTGTAACCATGTCCAGACATATCCCTGCGTCATCCGGTGTGCAGGGGCCGGGGGAGAGAATGACGCCTTCGGGCCGGCGCGCCATGACTTCCATGGGTGTGATCTTGTCGTTGCGAACCACCTCGACCTCCGCGCCCAATTCACCAAGGTAGTGGACGAGGTTATAGGTGAAGCTGTCGTAGTTATCGATGAGAATGAACATAGCCCGACTGTAGGCAAGCCCCGCGCTCTTGTCACGCGCCACGGGCGCAATCTTGAATACGAATAGTCGCATCAGAAATCCCTTGACCCTGCCCGGTTGCGCCGCGCTAAGGGTGGTCGAAATCGTCGATGGGTTGAAGCAGAGGAACAGGGTTGCCATGCCAGAGAAAATCTCCAATCCCGGCATGCTGAAGGCGTTCTATGACCACGGTTATGTCCAGCGGTTGGGACGGTCGCTGGCTGAGGTCGAGGGCTCTTTCGATGCCACTGCTTTTGAAAGTCTCGCTGGCGACGGTCTTGCTGATCTGGAGCTCAAGGCCCGGACCGAGCAGATTTGCGCAGCGATGGGACAGTGCCTGCCCAAGGATTTCGCGACGGCGGTGGCGGTTGTTCAGCGCGCCATGGGTGATCCCGGGCCTGAACCGGACGACGAAGGCATGGGCGGTTTCGAGTTTTGGCCGCACGTGACGTTCCTGTCCGCCTTTGGCCTGTCCAACCCAGAAGCCGCCCTTCGCGCCATGCGGTTTTTCACGCAACACTATAGCTGTGAATTCGCCGTGCGTGCCTTCCTGATCGAGCATCCTGATCTGGCGCTTGAGCATGTTCGCCAATGGTCACAGGATCACGACTGGCGCGTGCGTCGGCTGGCGTCCGAAGGCACAAGGCCGCGCTTGCCTTGGGGGCAGCAGATCAAAGCCTTTATCGCCAATCCTGAACCTGTAGTGGCCCTGCTTAACGGTCTGCACAACGACCCAAGACTGATCGTGCGTCGGTCGGTCGCCAACAATCTCAATGATATCGCCAAATATCACCCCGACCGGGCCGTTGAAGCCGCTGCAGCGTGGTTCAACACCGGTCAGCCGGGTTCGCAATGGACAGTCAAACACGGACTGCGACCCCTGATCAAACAAGGCCACCGCGGCGCGCTCGCCATTTTGGGTTTTGAGGGCGGCGAGGGGGTGGAGGTTTCAGAGCTTCATTTGGACCCCGCACAGCCTCACATCGGCAGTACGGCAGACCTTTCCTTCACCGTGCTGAACCGCGAGACCGGCATCGTCAACGTGGTGATCGACTACGCCTTGGGGCGGACGCTCGCCAAGGGCAAGCGCGGCGAAAAGGTGTTTAAGCTGCGAAACATGGCACTCAAGCCGGATCAAGCGGTGACAGTGGCGACCACCCTGCGGTTTAAGCAGCTGTCAACACCCACTTACTACCCCGGCCCGCACGCTGTCCGTATTCTCATCAACGGACGCGTCGCAGCAGAACGGCTGTTTCGTCTGAATTAAAGCGTGGAGATGCTCGGAAAGCGCTTTTGGAGTTTGCCCCAGTCGTCGTCTGATATCCGGACTGTGGTGCGCGTCCCTTCTTCGATGTTGGTATGCGACAGCACGTGACTAAATTCGTGCAGCCACGCCATCGCGGCACCGGCGGCGTAGGGGATCAGCAGTTCCAGGTCCTGCTCACCATCTGACAGGGCTTCGTCAATCGTTGCCAGCAACTCTTCCAGGCCCTCACCTGTCACGGCAGAGGTTTTGACGACCGCGAACAGAGCGTCAAAGTTCGGATCGTGCTCGGCATCGGCCATGTTTTGGCTGGCCTCGGCGTGGTCAATCTTGTTCCAGACCTCAATAACCGGCACGACGTCCACAAGGGTATCCGCTGGTGGCGTACGCGCTTCGGGGTTTTCGAGGTCGGGGTCAACTGGGGGGTCTTGGATGGGCGGTGGCAGTCGGTCCGGCTCTTCCGGAAGCTCCATGCGGCCCAGCGAACGGAGAACATCCAGCACATCCCGTTTCTGCGCGTCCCACTCTGGATTTGACGCGTCGCGAACGTGCAGGATCAGGTCAGCTTCGATCACTTCCTCCAACGTAGCCCGAAAGGCGTCAACCAACTCGTGAGGCAAATCCGAAATGAAGCCCACGGTATCCGCAAGAACCAGTTCTCGACCGCTCTTCAGCCGCAGCCGCCGCAAAGTCGGGTCGAGGGTGGCGAACAGCATATCCTTGGCCAGAATATCGGCCCCGGTCAGGGTGTTGAACAGCGTCGATTTCCCAGCGTTGGTATAGCCGACGAGCGCAACAACGTGCGCGCCCTGACGTTCCCGGGCCGCCCTGTGCAGTCCGCGTGTGCGACGCACGTCTTGCAGGTCGCGCTTGAGCTTGTCGATCCGCTCCAGCAGCATCCGTCGATCCAGCTCCAACTGCGATTCACCCGGTCCACCCATAAAGCCCGCACCGCCACGCTGGCGCTCCAGGTGGGTCCAGGATCGCACCAGGCGCGAGCGCTGGAATGTCAGGGCGGCCAGTTCCACTTGCAGGCGGCCTTCTCGGGTCTGTGCGCGCTCACCAAAGATTTCGAGGATCAAAGCCGTACGGTCCAGAACCTTGGCTTCGAGCTCGCGTTCCAGATTGCGATGTTGAACCGGTGTCAAAACGGCGTTGAAGATGATGACGCTTGGGTGCTCAGCGTGCGCCCGGTCGTGCCACTCCTTGAGTGTACCCGTTCCAATCAGTGTTGAGGGTCGAATGGTCGAGAGGTTGATGGTCGTTGCTGCCGTGACCTCCAGCCCGATGGCTTTGGTCAGGGAAATGGCTTCGCTGAGTTTGTCGTCTGCCGTACGTCCAATTGCACGCGCAGCGGCATTGCCGCGCTCACGCGGCAACATGACATTAATGACAAACGCTGATTCGGTATAACGCTCTGAAGGGTGCATCAGAGCGACTTGGTGACTTCAGGGCGGAGTTTCAATTGCAAACCCGCATCAGTCTGCTGGTGGCACGATATCTTCCATCAGATTGACTGGCTGTGCAGGCATGATGGTTGAGATTGCGTGCTTGTAGACCAACTGCACATGCGCATCACGGCGCAGCAGGACTGAGAAGTTATCGAACCATGTAACAATCCCGGTCAGCTTCACGCCGTTAACCAGGAAAATTGTCACGGAAATCTTATTTTTTCTGATGTGATTCAGGAATACGTCCTGAACATTCTTGCTGTCGGCCATGGTCTTTTTTACCTCCCCGCCTCTCGTCCAAGCCGTTTGTTTAATCGTGCCTGGGCTGGGTTTTTCAGTGCTATTTTTCGTTCTTTACTTCGAGCTGCTCTGGTTCGGCGTCCGCCACGATACTGCCGTCACCCCGCCGCAGGGTGGCACCAACCATAAGGTCGATGCAGGCCAAAACTGCTCAAGCCGCGGCAATATGCGCCGATTCCAGCTTAGAAATCAAGGAAATGACGTATTTTAGCGTGTTTAACCGCTTTGGGCAGAAACGTAGTCGGCGAATGCATTGAGGATCTCTTGCACCACCGGTCCGGGCTCGCCAGAGCCGATTGTTCTGCCATCAACGGTGCGTACTGGACGAATCATGTTGCCAGACGAGCTTTGAAAGGCTTCATCCGCTGACATTAGCTCTTCGACCGTAAATGGTTGTTCTTCGATGGCCCACTGATGTTTCTCTGCCAGAGCGACCAATGCGGTCCTTACAATGCCCTTTAAAATCGCCTGATCTGACTGGTGAGTGCGCAGAATAACGCGCCCAGATTCGGGATCACGGTGCACAATCCAGGCGTTTGCACTCGACCCTTCGGTGATTTCATTGTTTGCGTTCACCAGCCAGCTTTCATAAGCCCCAGCCTCGGCCGCCGCTTGCTTGGCCAGAACGTTGGGCAGCAGCGAGATCGACTTGATATCAGGGCGGGCCCAGCGCAAATCGGGGCCGGTGATCACATCGATCATCCGCGCTTGTGAGAAGTCATCTGGCATCGTCAGGTGACGTCCGGTGACGACCAGTGCAGGGGGAACGGGTTTGGTGGGGAATTTGTGGTCCCGCGGGGCTTCGCCGCGCGTCACCTGCACGTAAACAATGCCGTTCTCAATCATATTCCGCTGTGCGATGCGATGGGCAATCATGCTCAGCGTTTTCCGGTTCACTGGCTGGTCAATCCGCAATTCCGCCAACCCGCGCTCCAGCCGTTCCCAGTGCCAGTCCTCATCTATGAAGGCCCCTTTGACAACAGGCACCACGTCATAGACCCCATCGGCAAACTGATAGCCGCGATCTTCGATGCCGACTTGGGCGTGGCCATGCGGGACATATCGACCGTTGACGTAGGCTGTTCTGGGCATGGCTCTCACCGACCTCTTAACTGGCGAATTTGCTCCTGTTTAGCAGTGGCGGGTAGGGGGAGCCAGTGCAGCTTTTGTGCAATCTTATTCTGGTGCGCTTTGCCGCAGTAATCGCGACATCCTGCCGATATAAAACATCTTTAGTTGCTTTTCTCCCTTGCAATACAGCCCTTCGCTGCAACAGATTTCTTTGGGAAAAATGACTATGGTTCGATGCGTGATTTTGATCCTTTGGATCGTGATGCTGGTTGGATGCACAAGGCGGCACCCGGTGCCATCACACTTGCAACTCACAGCAATCCCCGCAGCGCCTGCCGTAGGCCTGCCTGAAAGCCCCGCCCGTCAAAAGACTCCGACTGCGACAGAAAACAGCTTTTCAGCCTTCTTTACGTAGTCAGAATGTGCCAGCAGGACGACGCGGTCGCCTTGCTCAATGACGTCATCGGCCTTTGGCAGAATATAGTCGTCACCGCGTACTATCGCACCGACAATCAGCAGCCCGGCCTTCTCGATTTTTTTGATCGATTTGCCGGTAAGCTCACTGCCTTGGGCCGCTTCCACGTCGAATATCTCACCAAAGCCTTCACCAACGGAGTATACCGCCCGAATGCGGCCCTGTCGGACATAGCGCAGGATCGAGGATACAGTGATCAAGCGAGGAGACACCACAACATCGATCCCCAGTTGCCCCACGAGGGAGGAAATCGACTGCCGGTTCACAATGGCCACCGCGCGCTCCGCGCCCATTCGCTTCGCCTGCAAAGCGGCCAGAATGTTGAGTTCGTCATCGTTAGAGGCAGCAACCAACGTCTCGGTTTTATCGACACCGGCCTCCGACATAAGCTCTGTTTCCAGCGCATCGCCGTGCAAGACAACGGTACGGTTGAGCTGCTGGGCCGCATACTTAGCTTGGTTGGCATCCACCTCAATCAGCTTGATCCGCAGGCTTGAGTTTTTGGCCTCCAGCAGCGTAGCCAGATTGAGCCCAATGTTGCCGCCGCCCATGATCACCATGCGGCGGCCTTCCTGCTCTTCATGGCCAAACAGCGCCAGTACCCGTTCCACCTGCGCTTCTTGAGCAACGAAATAGACTTCATCGCCGGCCTCAAGTTCCGTATCGCCGCTGGGGATCAGCATCTCCGTCCCACGCGCCAGCGCCACAATCCGCATTGAAAGCTGCGGGAAAAGGTCTGCGAGATGGTCGAGCGGCGTGCCAAGAATGGGGGTTTCGTCCAAGCAGCGAACACCGACAAAAACCGCCTGCCGACGGGCCAGCGGGATGACCTCAAAAGCACCGGGTACTGCAAGGCGACGCTGGATCGACTCTGCCACCTCCACTTCCGGCGCGATGATGTGATCGATCGGCATGTGGTCAGCCTGAAACAGCTCCCGCCATTCAGGGCGCAGGTACGTCGCCTGTCGCACCCGTGCGATTTTCTTGGGCACGGCAAAAAGCGTATGAGCGACCTGGCAGGCGACCATGTTGATTTCATCAACCTGTGTGACCGCGATGATCAGATCAGCGTCACCCGCCCCAGCCTGCTTGAGCACGTCCGGATGTCCCGCATGGCCCACCAGACCGCGCACATCGAGCGTGTCCGTCGCTGCGGCGACCAGCGCCGGGTCAATGTCGATGACCGTGACGTCGGTATCAAACCGTGAAAGGTAACGGGCGATGTTGGTGCCGACCTGACCGGCTCCGCAAACAATGACACGCATGGCTTACCCGGCTCCCTCTCTGCTGAAGCTCAGAGGGCTTCAGTGGCGGCTTCGTCGAGGCCGTCGTCGTCGTTTTGCGCGAGGGCTCGTAACTTTCGGTGCAGCGCCGAGCGCTCCATACCGACGAATTTCGCCGTTCGCGTGATATTGCCACCGAAACGCAGCACCTGCGCATCGAGATATTGCCGTTCAAACGCTTCCCGCGCGGAACGCAGAGGCAGTGACATCAGATCAGCCACGCCACCACCAGAAAGAACCGCAGGGCCTTCACTGGTGATATCGGGAGGCAGCATGTTCGGGCGCACGATTCGGTCGCTGTCTTGCGGGGCCATAATGACGATCCATTCCATGACGTTCCGCAATTGCCGCACGTTTCCGGGCCAGGGATAGGCTTGCAGCACGGCCAAGGCGTCGCCGCCCAGTTCCAGCGGTTCCTTGCGGTTGTCAGCGGTCAGCCGATCCAGAAACGACCGCGCCAACTCCGCAATGTCCTCTGGCCGCTTTGCCAGCCCCGGCACGTCAATTTCCACCACGTTCAGGCGGTAATACAGATCTTCCCGGAACAACCCCTCACCGATCAGCGTTCTCAGGTCGCGATTGGTGGTTGAGATGATGCGGACATCGGCGCTGACTTCCTGCGTTGTGCCCAGTTGAGTGAGTGTTCCACGGTGAAGAAACCGGGCGAGGCGCCCCTGAGCATCTGGCGACAGATCGCCCACGTCATCCAACAGCAGCGTTCCCCCGTCAGCCTGCTGGATCATTCCCGACATGGCTGGACGCTGTCCGGTTCCAGCATCGCCAAACAGCATGGCCACGCCTTCTTCACCATCAAGCTCGAAACACGGTACTTCGATGAAGGGTTGGTCAGCGCGCAGGGAGCGATTGTGCATCATCCGCGCGAGCAGACCTTTCCCCGAGCCCGGCGGGCCAGAGATCATCAGGCGGCTGTTGGTTGGGGCAACCCGGTCAACGGTCTGGCGCAGCGTCTGGATGACCTGGCTCCCGCCAATCAGGTCCGTATCCTCACCGGCTTTCTGTCGCAAAACCGCATTTTCAGCTTTCAGCGCTGATGTTTCGAGGGCGCGCTGAATCAGGATCAGCAACCGATCAGTGTTGAACGGCTTTTCCACGAAATCATAAGCGCCCTGCTTTATCGCGCGCACAGCGGTTTCAATGGTACCGTGGCCGGACATCATGATCACGGGCGTACTGGCGATATTCTGGGCGTATTCCTCCAGAAGGCCAATGCCGTCGGCTGTTGAGCCCTGCAGCCAGATATCCTGAAAAATCAGATCCGGTCGGGCTAACCCAACCTGACGCCGCGCCTCAGCATCGCCATGTGCTGTACGGACACGGTATCCTTCATCTTCCAGAATACCACTGAGCAGCATCCGAATATCGGCTTCGTCGTCAACAATGAGAATGTCAGCGGACATCAATCACCCAAGATGTTTAGCGGTTAAATCCTCAGCACCGGTTTGCGGCCTCCTCCAGACCCCGGCACACGGAAACTCATCGCTTCTAAATGTGGCTGCAATACCACAGTCACTTTAGCGCTGCCAAGTTAATCCACGCATGATCCGACTGAATTCGATATCAGGCTTGAGCAAAATTTTTGTTCG
>PAFB01000142.1 GCA_002700865.1 Rhodospirillaceae bacterium | reverse complement strand
GTGCGCTGCGGCGGTCGCGCGGTCGAGGCCTTGGGTGAACACGCCCGCGACCAGACCATAGTCCGTATCGTTGGCAATGCGGATCGCCTCGTCGTCGTCGGAGAACTTCATCACTGAAATCACCGGCCCAAAAACTTCTTCTCGGGCAATATTCATGTCGGGCGTGACGCCATCAAATACCGTCGGTTCAAAGAAGTATCCCGGCTGGTTAAGCTTGCGTCCCCCCGTGACAGCCCGCGCGCCCTCAGTTTGCGCCCGCTGACAGATGTTTTCCGCTCGTGCGCGCTGCCCTTCAGAGACCATGGCCCCCATGTTCGCGCCGAAAGTCGGTCTGTCCATGCCCGGGCCGACCGAAAGGCCCTTGGCCAGCGCACTCACCCGCTCGACCATCTCATCATGAATGCTCTCGTGCACCAGCATGCGCGAGAAGGCTGAGCACACCTGACCGGCATTGAAATAGATGCCCCAGCGCACGCTATCGAGCACCTTTGACCGGTCTGCGTCAGGATAGACGATCCCCGCAGATTTTCCGCCCAGTTCCAGCACACAAGGCACCACACGCTGAGCCGCAGCAACAGCGACAGCGGTTCCGGTCTGGACCGAGCCGGTGAAGACAACCTGCCCAACATCCGGATGCGCCGTCAGCGCAGCACCGGCTTCAGCGCCGTGTCCACAAAGGATATTCACCGCGCCCGGGGGTAAGCCAGCCGCTTCGGCAGCTTCGCCGAAGATGATATGCGATAGCGGGTCCAATTCCGGTGTTTTCACGACAACGGCATTGCCGGTCGCCAAGGCCGGACCAATACCCCGGGCGGTAATCTCCAGCGGGAAGTTCCACGGGATAATCTGCCCGGAAACGCCAAAGGGTTCGTAGGTGGTGAAGTCGAAGTATGACGCGCCCAGCGGGATAGATTTGCCTTCCACGCTCTCAGCCTGATTGCCATAGAACTCCAGAAACCGGGCAGCGCTGTCCACTTCGATCTCCGACTCCCAAAGCGGCTTTCCGCTTTCCAGCGTCAGCAAGGGGGCAATGCGGTCCTTATTGGCGCTGATGTGGGCTGACATCTTCTGGATCATCCGTGCCCGTTCAATAGGCCGCAAATCAGCCAGCGCACCGCTTTCGCTAACGGCCTTGGCCGCTTGAACTGCAAGATCAACGTCGGCAGCGTCCGCTGCAGATTGCTCCGTCAAGGCTTCCCCGGTGTTAGGGTTATCGACCGCAATTGTCCCTGCGCCGCCCTCGACCCATTGGCCGTTGATGTAGTTCTTGTAAAGGTCCTGAACGGCAGTCATCGCGCGCCCTTCCTGTTGTGTTCCGGGGGACGGGGTACGCGGATCAAAGCAGGCAGTCCAGCGACAGAGCGACCCCGCGGTCAAATTTCCGACATCCGCATCAGACTTGCCCAACCGATGGAAGCTGATCCGTGCCATTCCGGCGTGTTTCCCGCTTCGGGATCGTTTAAAAGCAAACCGGAGACACGGGGTACCCGAAGATGGATAAGGCGAGCATGGTTGCTGAGGCTCACTTTGACACGATCATCATAGGTGCCGGCGCCGCAGGGATGCAGGCGGCGGCCTTTGCCGGTGCGCGTGGAGGGCGGGTTCTGGTCTTTGACCACGCCCGCGCACCGGGCGAGAAAATACGGATTTCCGGGGGTGGTCGTTGCAATTTCACCAATATGGGGGCTGAGCCGAAGAATTTCCTGTCCCAAAACCCGCACTTCGCGAAGTCAGCACTGAAGCGATACACCCAGTGGGACTTTCTCGATCTGGTCATTGGGCATGGCATTCCCTATCACGAAAAGACGCTCGGGCAGTTGTTCTGCGACCGTAGCGCCAAAGACATCATCACCATGCTGCTCGACGAAATGGCCAAGATAGGCGCGGCGCTTTGGTTGCAAACCAAACTGGTCGAATTGAGCCAAACCAGCGATGGGTTTTCCCTGCTGGTTGAGCGAGAGGGGCAGGAGCGCAGGCTGTCTGCGCGGCAGGTCGTTGTCGCATGCGGGGGTAAGTCGATCCCCAAAATGGGTGCAAGTGGTCTGGGCTATCAACTCGCCGAACAGTTCGGCCTCAGCCTCACGCCAACCCGCCCTGCTCTGGTCCCGCTGACCTTTACTGATGGCTTACTCGAAGACTGCAAAGCACTGGCCGGTGTCGCTGCGGATGCTGTGGTGCATCACGGCAAAACAGCCTTTGAAGAAGCAATCCTGTTCACCCATCGCGGCCTTTCAGGACCCGCGATTTTGCAGATTTCCAGCTATTGGCGCGAAACCACACCGATCCGGGTCGATCTTGCCCCCGGCTGGTCCGCTGCCGACGGGTTGAAGCATTGGCGAACGCAAGCAGGGAAGCGAAACCTCTCGACCTTGCTCTCCGAAATTCTGCCCCAACGACTGGTGCAATCAATCCTCGGCCCCGACCTCGCCCAAGCGCGTATTGGGGACCAGTCAGACCGGACGCTGAACCGGCTTGCCGACCGAATCAACCGCTGGGAAGTGCTGCCCACCGGGTCAGAGGGCTACCGGACCGCCGAAGTCACCCTTGGCGGTGTCGATACCACCGGGCTTGACTCGAAAACCATGGAAACCCGGCACGTTCAGGGGCTGTATTTCATCGGGGAGGTGGTGGACGTAACGGGTTGGCTGGGTGGCTATAATTTCCAGTGGGCCTGGTCCTCGGGATGGGCCTGCGGCGCAGCGATTGCAGAAAAAACGACGTCCTGATGCCGCTGGCAAAGGCGATTTGACCGGAATACGGGATTTAACTGCCTGCGTAGTCAGTACCGTTAAGGACAGTTCGGCATGTTGGATTTTTCGAGCCTTGATCAGGCTTGGGCGAGCCTGCTTGATCAGTTTGCCCGGCGTTTTGACGCCACGGAAACCTCACACGGGCGCGAGACGGCTCGATTTATTCGTGCCAATGCCTCAGCCCGCCCCGCATGGAAACTCCACGCGCACGATGTGGTTCTGTCAGCCACACTTGCCACTCTTGAACGCGACCCGCTGGCAGAAGCTTTGGAACGGCTGTCGCCATTCCTGGCCTGGCGAACCCGCGGGGTGTTCACGGACAGTGACCACACCAACCGCGCGTACGTGGAGTTCATGGGACCCGATGGGATGCTGCACCACGATGAGATCAGGCTGGGGATCTACTGGCACGACCGCCACACTTTTTATCCCCGCCACCGGCACGAGGCAGTCGAGCTCTATCATATCGTTTCCGGCCATGCCCAGTGGCAGCACGTTAACGATGAGTGGGTATCCCGCCCGCCCAATAGCTTTGTGCTGCATCAGGCAAACGAAGACCATGCCACCAAGACCGACAACCAGCCGCTGCTTGCCCTTTGGTCTTGGCTGGGCGATATCAGCTTTGCCAGCTACTCCATGGACGAAGCACCGGTCGGTCTCGGTCTAGGCTTTCGCGATTTCGAGAGCAATTTGAGCCGCTAACCGCGCATTGTTTTCAACCAGACGAATGTTGGTTGCCAGACTGTCGCCGCCCGTTAGCTCTGTCACCCGCGCGAGCAGAAAGGGCGTCGAATCTTTGCCCTTGACCCCTTGCGCCTGGGCTTCTGCCAAGGCTTGCTCGACCGCCCTGTCGATAGGATCACGCGCCATGGCGAATTCCACCGGGACAGGGTTGGTTACGAGCACGCCACCGCTGAGCCCGAAATCCCACTTTGCCCGCAGCAAGGCGGCGATTTCTGCGGCACTTTCAACGCGGTGATCAACCCGCAACCCGGTTTCGCGGGTATAAAAACCGGGCAAATCGTCAGTGCCAAAACCGAGTACGGGAACCCCGTGGGTTTCGAGGTATTCGAGCGTCTTGGGCAAATCCAAAATCGCCTTGGCCCCGGCACAGACGACCGCAACATCGGTCTGGGCGAGTTCCTGCAAATCTGCCGAAACGTCCATTGAGTCCTCAGCGCCGCGATGCACCCCGCCTATGCCGCCCGTCGCAAACACCCGAATACCGGCGCGCGCCGCGAGGATCATCGTCGAGGCCACTGTCGTTGCGCCATCTCGGCCAGTAGCCATTATCGAAGGCAGATCACGGCGGCTGACTTTTGTAACGTTGAGGCCTTCACGGCCCAAGTACTCGATCTGATCCGGCGTCAGGCCCACGGTAGGCTTACCGCCGATCACTGCGATTGTCGCAGGTACTGCGCCGTTGTCCCGAACGTGCTGCTCGACCGACAGCGCCGTTTCGACGTTGCGGGGATAGGGCATGCCGTGGCTGATGATCGTGGACTCCAGCGCGACCACCGGCTGCCCCTCCGCCAGTGCTTCGCGTACCGGTGCGGACGTTTTGATCATGGCATGGATCATCGGTGAGCCTCTTGTTCTGCTAGGACAGCGGCCTGACACAGGCCGGGGTGGATGGCCTTGGATGATTGCAGGGACAAACTCGCCGCCGCCTGCGCCCAAGGCAGCGCTTCAGCCAAGGACTGACGGGCCAAAAAGGTATCAACCAGAGCCGCCATCAGGGTATCGCCTGCTCCGGTTACGGACTTGATCGGCACAGGAAAGCTCGGCTGCATCAGAGCCGCACCCTGTCGGTCGCTGCCCCATATTCCCGCCTGCCCCAGCGAAATAACCACCCTTGCAACCCCAAGATCATGGAGCGCATCGGCAAAGGCCTGCGGCGGGCTGTCTTCGGGAAGGCCGGTTAACGCAGCGGCTTCGAGGCGGTTGGGCTTCAGGAGTGAGATTCGGCCCAGCCAAGGGCGCAGTTTAGCTGCCTTCATGACGCTGACAGGCTCAGCAAAGACCGGAACACCGGGCGTGGCGGTCTCAAACAAATGCGCAAGGGCTGCTTCGCTCAGGTTGGCATCGATCACCCAAGCCAGCGCATCCTCCAGATCACGGTGTCGCTCAGATAAAACGCGCGGGGTGAGTGCCTCGACCAGTGACATATCATTGATCGCAAGCTGCATTTCGCCGCCAGCATCCAAAACCGACAAATAGGTAGAAGTCCGCTGCTCTGGGACACGCAGGGTCGCGCGCAAGTCCACGCCGGCAACGGAGGTCTGGCGCACGATGTCTTCAGCAAAGCCGTCATCACCCAGCGCGGCGATAAGCTTGGTAAAGCGCCCCAGCCGCGCCAGCGCCTCAGCAATGTTCCGCCCAACCCCACCTGCGCTGGCCAGCACCTGCCCGGGCAAGCTGTCACCAGCCCGCAGGGGCACGTCGGCTTGGCCCGTTAGGTCCATATTGGCACCCCCGATCACGACGACAGGAGGGAGTTTGGTGTCAGGTTTCACCGACAAGCCGTTCTCATTGTTTAACACTCCACAGGCGCTACCCAGCGCTGTTCGCCTAGGCGCTACCTAGCGCGTTTACCAAGGCGCTACCTAGCGCCGTTTGCTTAGGCGCTACCCAGCGCCGTTCGCCAAGGCGCTACCCAGCGCGTTTCCCAGGGCGCTACCCAGCGCCGTTCATCAGAAGCCTTATGCCAGCTTCACGCGTCAAGGCGAAGAGCGCTGTCAGCAAGGACGCCAACCATCACCGGTAAAGAGCGATCCTGCTCACGGCTAAATCGGCTTCAAAATTCCGCGCATAAGCGGTCAGGTTCAGCCGGTTGATCGTGTTCGGGTCCAGCGGCTGGCGGAACGTGTCGCTACTGAAATCCGCCCACGGCAACTGAATCCGGGTCCACTGATCACTGGTGGCAAACGTGTGTTTGTAAAACCGCCACGGCGGAAAGCTCCGTGTTGTCGTGACGTGGACGTTGTAGTTTTCACCATTGCCTAAAACGTCGATCTCGACCCCGGCATAGCGATCAGCCTGCAAACGTCGTCCGTCCAATCGCAAACTGATCTGAATGAAACCACCGTTATTGTCGGTACTGACGTCGCCAAAGAGCCGGATGGCTGTGCGCTCACTAATAGTCTCATAGGCCCCGCCCCCGTTGGAGACGCCGCCCATCACGCGGTCTGACACATAAGACCAACGCCCGCCGATGGTGGCTTCGGGCGGCGCTGCGAAGTCATCGATGATCAGTGTGTCGGGGTTTACCGGGGCTGAACTGTCGTCGGTCCCTGCCGCACCGGCGGTTAGGGGACCGGCCACAGCAAGCGCGGTTCCCAATCCAGCCGCCATGTGCAGCGCTTTGCGTCGGTTTATAGCCATGGGCTTTCGCTTCTCTGCTGAAGATCACCCCAAGAAGTAGACGGCCTAACCCACGTTTCAATGGTTGTCTCAAGCCAATTCCCCGAATGATTCCTTCCGCATAAAAATGTATTATAGCTTTTATTTTCTCTGTTTTAGATATATGGATCGCATTAGACAAGAAAGTTCGTACCGTATGACAGGCACCCTGACGCGCGCCCTAACCAGCCTGATATTGATCGTTGTGCTTGGCTTCCTGGCCTTGTGTGTCGCGTTTTTTGTGTATGCCTTGTTTTTCTATCTCGTCATCATTGACGGGTACCAACTGCAGGCCGTGTTCCAAAAATTCTACACCTGGGTTCTGGTTGCTGTTTTGCTTATACCGATTGAACTTTTCCTGCACGTCACACGCCGCCGCAGTTTGATTCAATATGGCTGGGTGCTGCTGGTGCTGGCGGCTGTTTTGGACTCGGTGGTTTCAGCCATCTCTTTTTATCGGCCTGACAACATATTCTTTGCCTATATCGCCGCTGCAATCGAAATGGACCGCTTCTCGCCGCTGTTGCTGGCGAATGAAGTTCTGGCCTCTGTGCTTGCCATTCTCGCCGCACTGCTGGTTCTGGTGACCTGCCAGCCTTTGCCGATTTGGCTGAACCTTATTGACCAACGCGGGGACAGCGCTTCTAATCACGAGCGTTGAGTGCAACCGCCGAAGAGTGCTGGCTATGCAAATTACCCCGGATATCGTCGAGGCCTATCAGCGCGATGGCGCTGTCCTTGTCAAAGGCCTGTTTGCCGACTGGATTGATGAAATCGCTGCGGGGATCGAGCAAAACATGGCCGAGCCCGGCCCTTACGCTGCCGAAAATCTGCAGGACGGAGAGCGCGGGCGGTTTTTTGATGATTACTGCAACTGGAACCGGATCGATCCCTTCGAACGGGTGATCCGCCAATCTGCCGCCGCCGATGTGGCTGCGCAGTTGATGAGCAGCACCCAAGCGCAGTTCTTCCACGACCACGTTCTGGTCAAGGAACCCGGCACCACCAAAGCCACACCCTGGCACCAAGACGGCCCTTACTACTTCGTCGAAGGTCAGCAAACCGTTAGCTTTTGGACCACGGTAGAACCCGTGACCGAAGCGACCTTGCGGTGCGTCGCAGGCTCGCACCAGTGGGCCAAGCCCGTCCTGCCGACCCGATGGCTCAAGGAAGACAGTTTTTACCCCAACGAAGATGATTACATCCCCGTGCCAAACCCAGATGAAGACGGCTTGCGCGTGATGGAATGGCCTCTGGAACCCGGTGATGCTGTCGCCTTTAACTTTAAAACGCTGCACGGCGCGCGCGGCAATACTAGCACCCAGCGCCGCCGGGCCTTCTCGTTGCGTTTTGTCGGCGACGACGCCCGCTTTGTCGAGCGCCCTGGCCGGACCTCACCCCCCTTCCCCGGCCATGGCATGAGCGCCGGAGAACGGTTGCGCGAAGACTGGTTTCCCGTGATTGCCAGCCGGTGATACGGCTTGGCTTTCTGACCGTTCTCACACTCTTTGCCTTTGCAGGGAACTCCCTGCTCAACCGTATGGCTTTGGCTGACAGCCTGATTTCAGCAGAAGCCTACGCGGCCATTCGTCTGGGAGGCGGTGCGCTGGCCTTGGGGATGATTGTAACCTTGTCCCGCCAGTCCTTGGGTTGGTTGACCAACGGCACCCTCGTCGGAGCGGTTTCACTGGCCGTGTACGCCATCGGCTTTTCCTATGGTTATCTGCGGATCGATGCTGGACTGGGGGCGCTGCTGCTGTTTGGTGTGGTGCAAGTGACTATGTTTGCCGCGGCGCTGGCAGCGCGGCAGGAAGCAATCAGCGTGCAACGCTGGATTGGTACCGGAATTGCGCTGGCGGGTCTGGCGCTGCTCCTGCTACCCGGTTCCGTCGCACCATCCCCCCTGTTCGCTGCGATGATGATCACCAGCGCTATCGCCTGGGGCTTCTACACGCTTGCCGGCAAGAACGCGACCAATCCGCTCGCCAGCACGGCGGCGAATTTCGTCTACGCAGCGGTTGCAGGTGTGATTGCGTGGTGGTTCGTGACGCTGGTCCCTGCCGCAGGCTCAGCCCCCACGCCAATGACGGCAGCAGGCATCGGCCTGGCGCTGACCTCGGGGATTGTGACCTCGGGGATGGGCTACGCGCTCTGGTACCTGATCCTACCCCAACTGCGCACCACAACAGCAGCGCTGGCACAGGTAACCGTGCCGGTCATTACGGCTGTTGGAGGCGTGATCCTTTTGGGCGAGACGGTCACGGCGACCTTTATCATCGCTGCTGCGCTGGTTCTCGCCGGTGTCGCATTTTCGCTTCGACGCTAAGGCAGCGACACTGTAAGGCAGATGCGGGGCGAGGCTAACGATTTGCCTCATACCACTGTTTGATCAACAACCGCTCTTCGGGCAACATATTCGACTTGTTCGACGGCGGCATGGCAAGACTGATCGCCGATTGCAGATATATCCGTTTCGCGTGATGGGCGGTCTGCTCGGGCACTTCCAGCGCGACCCCCTTTGGCGCACCATAGAGCCCCTGCCACGCGGGCTGTTCAGCATGGCAAACCGTGCAGCGGTTGGTGATGATGGTGTGTACGCCTTCAAACGTATCAGCCGCCATAAGGCGTTGCTGCTGGGCCGACAACACCGAAGCCTGCGCCTCCCCCCTGTCGCCCTTGAACACGAAGGGCCACACTGACAGCGCGATCACGACGGCAAACAGAAAGAACGCCGCGCTCCAAGTCCACATGGGATTGCCTTTGCGCGCGTCCCGTGTGTTGAAAAAGTGCCGGATACACACACCGATCAGGAACACCAACGAGGCAATAAGCCAATTGTATTTACTCGCAAATACCAGCGGGTAATGGTTGCTCAGCATAAGAAACAGGACGGGCAGCGTAAGATAGTTGTTGTGGGTCGAACGCTGCTTGGCGATGACCCCGTACTTCGGGTCCGGCTCGCGCCCAGCACGCAAATCAGCCGTCACAATCTTTTGGTTGGGGATGATCACCATAAACACGTTGGCCGACATGATCGTCGCCGTCGCTGCCCCCAGATGCAGCATGGCCGCACGCCCGCTGAACACCTGTGTATAGCCCCACGCCAAAGCCACCAGCACCAGGAACAGAAAGATCATCAGCCGCGTGTTATCATTGCCAAAGCGGCTCTTGCAGAGACGATCATAGAACAGCCAACCCAGCGCAATTGACCCAATCGAAATCAAAATCCCTGCCCAGATCGGAATATCAAGAACGGTGGTATCAATCAGATACAAGTCCGCGCCCAAGTAGTAGACCAGCACCAACATCGCAAACCCAGTGAGCCACGTGCTGTAACTCTCCCATTTGAACCAGGTCAGGTGCTCAGGCAGATTGGGCGGCGCGACATTGTATTTTTGGACGTGGTAAACCCCGCCGCCGTGTACCTGCCATTCCTCGCCATTCACCTTCTCCGGCAAAGAACCATCCCGCCGCAAACCCAGATCGAGCGCGATGAAATAGAACGACGAGCCCACCCAGGCGATGGCCGTGGTCACGTGGGCAATACGAAAGGCCGTTTCGAGCCATTCGAGAAGAATGGGGTAAATGGCAATGTCCATGAACGAAACTCATCCTGAAGCATAACTTGATGAAAAGCAGCTTAGGACAGGAAGCCACAGACTTGAAGCGGTCAGATTATTCCGCACTGAGACGAAATACCCCACCATTGGTCTCGTCATTGAGCAGATAGATCGCCCCATCAGGGCCAACCTCAACATCGCGCAACCGCCCCAGCCGGCGATCCAGAATAACGCGCTCACCGGTAATCTCCTCGCCCTCAACCTGCACGTGATACAGCCGCTTAAACTTGAGCGACGTGACAAGAAGATCGCCCTCGAACTGCGGAAACTGCGACCCGGTCGGAACGAAGGTCATGTCACTGGGCGCAATAGATGGGGTCCAGTGCCACACGCTGTCAGCATAGCCCGGCGCGCTGGTCCCAATCCCGATGGTTCCGCCGCCGTATTGCTCGCCAAAGGTCAGCAGCGGCCAGCCATAGTTCTCACCCGCCGCGACGATATTGATTTCATCGCCTCCTTGCGGACCATGCTCGTTGATCCAAACCGCGCCGGTGTCGGGGTGTACGCTCATGCCCTGAGGGTTGCGATGCCCCAAAGAATAGATCTCCGGCAAGCCCTCTGCCTGACCGACAAACGGATTGTCCAAAGGCACACTGCCATCACGGTTCAAGCGAACCACACTCCCCAAATGCGTGTTGGGGTCTTGCGCACTGTCTGCGTCCAGACGATCGCCAATGCTCAGGTAAAGGTGGTCATTCGGGTCCAGACCGATACGGCAGCCAAAGTGGTGCAATCCATAGCTGGCATTCGACGCCTGAAATAACACTTCAAACCGGCGCAAAGCCGATCCATCCAGCCGCCCTTTGCCCAGCATGGTGGTCGACATGCCTTTTGACGCTTTCCCGGTGTAACAGAGGAAAACATCGCCCTGATCATACAGCACGTCGAGCATGCCTCCCTGGCCGCCCACCACCACGTCCGGCACACCATCCAACGCAACAGCACTGGCATCCGAAAGGTCCACCAGCCTGACCCCACCGGGCCGCTCAGTTACCAAGACCTGCTGCGCATCAACAAAGCTCATGCCCCACGGATTTTCCAGCGTCGGGCTGACCCGCTTGAGCGTTTGCCCGGCCGCCACGTCTGCGAGCAGCACAGCAGCGACCACTGTTTTTGCTGACAGAATTTGGGCCCGTCGGCCGAGGTTTCTGAAAAAACGCAGTTTTCGACGCATGATCCAAGGTTCCTCATGTCCGTCTGGTTTTCGGGATTTCGATACTTTTGAGTTAATTCGATTTCGATTAATTTCCAGAGGCAACAGTTCCGCTGACCAAAGCCTGCAAACCCTTGCGCTCGCCGTCCGACACCCCCAAAACAAGCCTGAGTTTACCCTGTCACCAGCCTTATCCGAGAAGCCATGAGCACGCCCTTTACCGACCTTACCCAATCCATGCAGACCCAGGCGGACGGCAGCCAAACTGTTGCTATCCCAGAAGGCTGGTCGCAGGGACAATCCACCTATGGCGGACTGACTGCCGCTTTGGGGCTTCAGGGGGTCTTGAATGCGAATGACGACTTGCCGCCGCTGCGTTCCGCGCTGGTCAACTTCGTGGGACCTGCTGCGGGCGAGGTGGTTGTGAAAACGGATATCGTGCGTCCGGGGCGGTCGATGACGGTGGCTGGGGCCAACCTCTTGGGCGAACGCGGGCTGGCGACGCGCTCAACGTTTTCCTTTGGGGTTGCGCGGGAAAGCCTGTTTGACGAAACCCACCTGCCAGCCCCGGATCTGGTGGGGCCAGAGGATGCAGATGCTGATTTTCAAGGTCCGCACCGCCCGACCTTTACTCAATACTTCGAAGCCCGCCTCGCACAGGGCGGCCGCCCAGGATCAGGCTCGGCACAAACCAACCATTACCTTTGGGTGCGGTTTCGAGAAACTCTGACGCCGTCAGTGGTGTCCATGCTGGCCCTTGCCGACATGCCGCCCCCGGCCATGGTGCCACGCTTTCCCGTGCCCAAACCGATTTCTACAGTAACGTGGATGGTAAACATGCTGCAGGTGAACCCCCAGCCGTTTGACGACGGATGGTGGTTGCTGCAATCACGCGCCGAACATGCAGCTCAAGGCTATTCCAGCCAAGATATGGTCATGTGGGGCGCGGGTCTTCGGCCTGTCATCGCAGGCCGACAACTCGTCGCGATCTATCTCTAGACCGTGGCCTGAGCCTGATCCGCACGCATCCGGCGGCGCTCAGGTCGCGTGCCGGGTCGTCGGAGCGGTCTAACAAGCAGACCGCTCCCACCAAACCCGTATCAGGTCTTACTGCTCAATCTGCAGGTTCACAGCAGACGTCTTGCCACGCGCTGAATCAACCTTCAGCTCGTAAGAGATCGCCTGGCCGTCGTTCAGGCCTGAGAGGCCGGAGCGCTGAACTTCAGAGATGTGTACGAAGACGTCCTGGCCGCCTGCGCTTGGCTCAATAAAGCCGTAACCTTTGGTTTCGTTGAACCATTTAACCGTACCGGTTTCCATGGGGGTATTCCTTCAAAATCTAGAAATTGACTGCTGCGCCTGGTCTCAGGCCGCAGCCTCGCTCGGCCGTTTGGCCTTGCTCGGTGAACCGCGGTCGGACCGCGGGTTGTTGGCTGGCGCGCCGTTACGGCGCTGCGCATTGTTTGGTTTGCCCTTTCCTGATCCGCCAGCATGCGCGCCGGGGCGGGGCTGACCCTTGCGATGATTGCCGGGCTTGGGCTGCTTGCGCCCGGAACCTTTTTTCTTCGGCCGAACGGTTTCTTCGCGCACAAAGCGTTCGCGGCTGTCGTCGGCGTCGTTTTCCACCCGCGCACGGATGGGGTTCCAAGCGGGTGCATTAGGGTCGCGCTTGGGCGGGCGCTGATCGGCGGATCGACCTGCATCTGAGGGCCGCCTTTCGCCCTTACCATGGACTTTAGCGGGCTTGCCACCGCGTTCGGCGTGCTTATCCCGACCGGGCCTCGCCTTACCAGAGTTGGCCTTACCAGAGTTGGCTTTACCTGAATTTGCGCCCCGTGAGCGCTGACGCTCATCCTCAGGCGGCTCTACCGCAACCGCATCCTTATCCGGCATGACCACGTCACGAATATTGAGCTGCTGCATCTTGAGCTTCAGGCTGGTCAGTCGCTCCACATCACGCAACAGCTTCTGCTCCGCAGGGGCAACCAGGGAGTAGGCAACGCCTTCCTTACCCGCCCGCGCAGTCCGGCCTACCCGGTGTACATAAGCCTCAGGAACATTTGGCATTTCGTAGTTGATCACGTGGGAAACACTGTCAACATCGATCCCGCGCGCAGCAATATCCGTCGCCACCAGTACCGGTATCTTGCCCTTCTTGAACGAAGTCAGCGCGCGATTACGTTCGCCTTTGGTCTTGTCACCGTGCAGCGCGAAGGTCTGAATTCCTGCTTTACGCAGCAGTTCTTCCACGTCATCCGCCGTACGCTTGGTCCGGGTAAAAATAATGCCGCGCTCGACGCTGTTCTGCGTAATCAGCGCCAGCAGCGACCGCCGCCGGTCGCGCGCCTTAATCGAAAACACGTGCTGTTCAATGCGCTCAACGGGCTTTGACTGCGGTGAAACCTCGGTCTCAAACGGCTTATTGAGAAAGTCATTCGCCAGCTTACGGATTGGCTTGGGCATGGTGGCAGACAGCAGCACAGTTTGCCGCCGTTCCGGCATAAAGCCCATGATTTTCCGAATTGCAGGCATAAAGCCCATGTCCATCATCTGATCGGCTTCATCCAGCACGATGGTATGGGTCCGGTGAAGCGCCAAATAGCCGCTTTCTATATGGTCAATCAACCGTCCCGGCGTCGCGACAACCAAGTCAGCCCCCCGGTCCATGGCGCGAATTTGCGTGGTGTAACTCGTTCCGCCAATCAGCAGCGCAATTTTCGCCTTGGTGAAACGTGACAGCGCCCGGGCATTGCCCATAATTTGCATGGCCAATTCACGGGTCGGAGCGACAACGACGGCGCGACAGTGACGCGGACCAGCCGCCTGCTCTTCCTGTGCGATCTTGTGCAAAATGGGCAGGACGAAAGCTGCGGTTTTCCCTGACCCCGTCTGCGAAAGCCCAACACAGTCACGTTGCTCCATGACTGGCGGAATCAGCGCGGCTTGAATCGGTGTGGGGGTGGTAAAGCCTTCGCGCGTCACGCTGCGAAGCACAGCCTCGTCAAGTCCGAGGTCTTCAAAAGTCGTCAAAGGGAGGGAGTCTTTCTTTGGCGTCCGCCAAGGGTGGCGAACAGGGTTGGCAGACAAGGTAAAGGTTGCAAAACACCGACATGCTGGCGCACGCCGAAAAAGAAAAAGGGCAACGATCACTCAAGAAAACTGCCGGCCACCCGTGCATTCAGCAACGGGCATGAATGCGATAAACCACGGAAGTCTCTGTTTCCCAAGAAAAATCTGCAGCAGGGCACACCTGCGCCGTTCGCGGATTGAGACAAATGTCTGCCGCATTCTCTGCGCTGCAGCGCCCCAAAAGGCTGCGCCAACCCGTTCATCCAGCCAATACAAGGCGAGGTTCAGGCTCCGTCCTGAACCTCTGCCACGTGGCGAACGTAGGGGTGGAGCTGTCAAGGCTGGCGCGCAGCGACACCGCCGTCAGGCGGCCTGGCCTTGACGGCGGGAGGGGACAAGGTCCCCTAAAGCCAAACAGTAACGGAGGCGGTAGCCGACTTGGCCGCGTCAGCGGGCAAGCGAACTGATGCGTTCCTCGCTAATAGACATCCCGCGCATAGCGCTTGGCTTTTTTCATTGCGTTGACGTAATCGCGCGCACCCGCTTCATCCGTGCCGCCATGCTCTGCAATGACGTCATGCAAGGCCTCGTCAACGTCCTTTGCCATGCGCGTTGCATCACCACAGACATAGAAATGCGCGCCCCGCTCCAGCCAGTCGTACAACGCCTTGCCCTGCTCACGCATGCGATGTTGAACGTAGACCTTTTCGGCCTGATCCCGGCTGAAAGCCAGATCCAGACGGGTCAGCAAACTGTCCGCATGCATGGCTTCGAGTTCGTCTTGATAAATGTAGTCATGGGCCCGCGTCTGATCGCCAAAGAACAACCAGTTGTCGCCACCCGCGCCCAGCGCTCGGCGTTCCTGCAAGAAAGCGCGGAAAGGCGCGACACCCGTTCCGGGTCCAACCATGATGATCGGCATATCGCTGTCTTCGGGGACGCGGAAGTTCTTGTTGGGAGACATGAACACCTGCACAGCATCCTCAGCCCCCACCCGTTCAGCCAGATAACCGGAAGCAACGCCTTGGTGGCGGCGGTTCTGGCTGTGATACTGTACGGTCGAAATGGTCATATGGACGCTATCCTCAAACAGCTTTGAGGATGAAGAAATCGAGTAGGCCCGGTGTTGCAGCGGCCGGAACAGCGTGGCGATTTCGTTCAAGTCGAAGGTCACCTTGGGAAACTCAAACAGCACCTCCAGTGCGTCTTTGTTCCAAACATAATCTTCCAATGCTTCCTTGTCATTTTGCTCAAGGATGCGGGTGAGTTGATCATCGCCAGACTTCAGTGCCACCACCTTGAGAAAGTCCTTGGACGGCGTAAAAATTTCCCAGTCCCGCAGCAAGAGGTCAGCCAGCGGACGATCGTGACCGGGCAGCGCGCTGTCAGCCTTTTGACCCAGGCGCTCCAACCACAGCTCAACCAGCGCGGGGTCATTTACCGGCAAGACGTTGACCGCATCGCCGGCCTCATAGGTTGGGGCGTCCTCGCCCGCCAGCGCGACTTCATAGTGGCGGATGTCTTTCTTTGACCCCTCGCCTGACAATCGCCGGTTGACGCTGAGCTCCGTGGCAAAGGGATTTTTGCGGGTCCATTTGGACTTGGCACCAACACCAGCACCGGCACCCGGGACCGGCGCGGCGCCTGCTGCGGCTGGTGCTGCTTCGGCGATCAGAGGGGTAAACACCTCCATGACCCCACTCGACCATTCAGCGGCCAGGTCTTCGTAGTCCACATCGCAGTCCACGCGGGCATGAATCCGTTGCGCGCCCAGTTGCTCGAAGCGCTTGTCGAGCATCTTGCCCGCCGCACAAAACTCGTCATAAGCGGTGTCGCCCAGGCCCAAAACAGCGAACTTGGTAGCCTCCAGGCGCGGGGCCGTATCGCTTTCCAACGCTTCCCAGAACAAATGCCCATTGTCCGGCATTTCGCCTTCCCCGTAGGTCGACGCGATGACCAGAACGTTTTCCATGGCCGCCAAAGCATCCATTTCCACGTCGTCAAGCTGGTGCATCCGCGCCTGTGCGCCTGCGCCGCCCAGTGTTATGGCCATTTCTTCAGCCAAGCCTTCCGCATTGCCTGTCTGCGTGCCAATCAGGATGTCCACGGCAAAAGACGACAGGCCGCTGCCTGTGGAGACTGACATTTCGGCCTGCATGGCCATACCGGCGTAATATCCCTGCAACCAGGCGCGCTGTTCGCCAGACAGCGGCATGAATTCCGGGATGGTCAGAATTGGTTTCATCGACATCATTCTCTCACCCTTCCCTCAAGACGCCAGTTTGACGATTTCAGCGCTGGACGCCTTGGCAAACAACTCATCCAAACTCGGGATCGCGCCCAGCCGCTCGCGGTTAATCTGGTCCTGATGTTCGATCCAGGCAAAGGTGCCAAAACCGTCGGCCATACGAACGTTGCGCAAGAACAGGGCGCGTTTGTAGTCACGCATCCGCTTGTCGGAAATCAGCACCGCCAGCTCTTCGTCGCTGTAGGAGGTCAAGGCCGTCTTGGCGAAGGCCGACAGCTTGGACAGCACGGTGAAATCTTCAGTCAGGATCAGCTTTTGCGCGGCGATGTCCAGCGACAGAGGCGCAACCACGGCGTCCTTGCCCATGGTCTTGGCCAACCGGTCGCGCGCCACGTTCTGGGCAATAGCGAGAACCGCAGACGTGTTGACAAGCTCGTACATAGTCGCTGGCTCAAAGTCCGGGGCCTGTGGGTTTGGCACCGCCCCCCCTGCAAGTGGCTCTCGATCCTGAATAGCGCGCTTGAGCTTGGTCAGCTGATGACTGACCATGGCGAAGGCCATTTCGTCGGCAAGGTCCTTGCGCGACTTCTTGGCGACGATGTGGTGGTAGTTCTGGTAGTCCTCCAGCGCCAGTGGGGTCGCATAGCGGAAGTGCGCGACTTCAGCCTCCCAGTTATCCAGAATCGCCCGGCCTCGCTTGGAACCGGTGTGATGCACGTGACGCTCAAGCATGGTCCGCGCCGCCTCCCGGTGCTGCGCCGAAAGCGGGTCTGCCGACGACAGGTCTGTCAGTGACACTGAATCGCGGGAGTAGAACATCTCCAAGAGGCCCTCAGGGTCGTATTGATAAGCAACGCCCCCGGACATGCCGTTACAGAAGCCATAGCCAAACCG
>PAFB01000141.1 GCA_002700865.1 Rhodospirillaceae bacterium | reverse complement strand
TCTATCGAAACGCAAAAAATATGTTGCTATTGGAAGTGACCTTACTTCTACTTTTAAAATGCGTTGGCATGCAGCAACAATTTAAACTTGCCAGTTTGGTGAGTAATGCAAGTAGCTCAATATTTCCGGCGCTAATGAATAAGAAATTCTTGATAAGTTTCACCGATTTTCAAGAAGTTCTTACGGTTTCGCCAACGCCAATTTTTGGCTGAATCGCCTCAGCGCGGTATCTGATTCTACTAGGTCGGGCCCGTCGTTAATCTTTGGCAATTTTGAGTATGGATTTCTATGAAATCAGCGATCACTTTAGTAACGACCTCGCTCCTTGCATTGTCAGCCTCACTGTCGAATGCGCAAGTACAAGTCTCTGCTTCCTTCGCTGAACTCTCAGCAGAAGCCGAAAGGTTGGAAACAAACTATTTTCAACAGGAACTGGAGTTGCGTCGTGAGGAGATCAGCTTGTTGCGGCAAGAGTTGGAACTGAAGCGCTACGAGATCCAGTTGCTACGGCGGGAAATGGAGCCCAGTCAGCGCGAGCTGTCGAGCCTCCGCGATCAGCTCAGCCAGGAAACTGCCATTTCGGTGACCGCGCCAAAGCCAAGACCTTCGGTGGAGAAAGAAGGGTCTGTCCTTTATCGCTGGTGCCAGGTCAACAACATCCCATGGCGCATGATCCCCTCAGGCGGTGCCGTGGTTCAGGATGGTGATAAATTGGGTACTTACTTCAAGCATGCCGTTCAGCGAAACGGGGTCCTGTTCGTCTGGGCGCGTTGCTGAAGCCTCGCTGCCGCCGCTGCTCTCATTGAAGCTCATGCCATCGCCCGAGGCCCAAGTCGGGCCCCAGAGGCATCGAAACAACCATGCTGTCTCCGCATCTTTGGTCAGGTTACGCCGTGGACCCACTCACACAAAGCGCATGGACAGAACCGCAAATTTAGTGAAACAATATGCGACTTTCACTAAATGCTGTTGGAGAATCAGTATGCAAGCCCTTAGCACCATCCTCAATACACGCTTCTGGCTAATGGCCATGGGCGCATTCCTGACGGCGTTCACAGCGTTTGCGCTGTCGTCAGGCCAAGCCGCCAGCGGCGCTCCCGGTTTCTGGGGCGGCGACCTGACTGAGAAAGAGTTGAACATTGCCATTGTGGTCGAGGTCGTGTGGTTCGCGCACATGCTCGGTATGGGCGTGATGATTTTTGCGATTGGCCTGTTCGTCGCTGACCCTGTGCGGGCGCGGGTTGGCGCCATTGCCGTGATCGCTGTCATGGGAACGCAATTCATCGCAGCGGGCATGGCGAGCAGCTATGGCTACAATGGTTTCAGTGGTTTCAATATCATTGCGGCGGTACTGATGCTCATTCCGCTTATCACCCTGATTGCCTGCCTGTCGAAGGTGCGCGGACGCTGATCTGCGCCCTCCTAAAAGGTCCCTTTACCGCAGCTTTGGCCCTGAAAGCCTGAGGCTGAGGCTGAGGCGGGGAAAAGGGGATAGTCCGAAGAACCAAAAGGCTGACGGCGCTTCGTCAGCCTTTTGCTTTAATCAAAGCGTGAACAACGCCGTGCTGGCGGAATTTTTTGCCGGTGTGAAGACCCCTTAAGGGCGCTCTGGTCTGGCTAAAACCTGAGTCAGCGGTGTTTGACATGGGTCTCCAACCGTCTTGTGTGCTTGCCAAATTGTCGTCAGTCTGTTGCCAATCTCATTAAGCAAGGGCGGGCAAAGATGGGCGAAACGACCCGAAGTGATGTAATCGTAATTGGCGGCGGTATCGCAGGGGCATCCGTCGCCGATGCTTTGTCGGCGGCCTGTCGGGTGGTGGTCCTCGAACGTGAGCCTCAGCCCGGCTACCACACCACAGGTCGGTCGGCGGCGTTGTTCGCGCCAGTTTATGGCCCAGCCCCCATCCGGGCGCTGACCCGTGCTTCAGCCGCCTTCATGTCCAACCCGCCCGCTGGCTTCACGGATAGCCCGATACTGACACCGCGAGGCGCGCTGTTCATCGCGCGTGCGGATCAGGAGCCAGACCTCAATGAGCTTCATGACGAACTTCGGTCGGAGGGCAACTTTCAGCAGCTCGACGCTGCTGGTATCCGGCGTCTCCACCCGCTGGTGACCGAGGGCTATGCAACTGCCGGGCTTTACGATGAAAACTGTCAGGACATCGACGTCGCGGCTCTGCATCAAGGCTTTTTGAAGCGAGCGCGGGCGCAGGGGTGTTCGGTGGTGACCGGTGCTGAAGTAACAGCATTGGCGCAGCAGGCTGGCGGATGGCGGGTGCAGACTGCCTCCGCCGGGGCGTTCGAAGCGCCTTGCGTGATCAATGCCGCAGGGGCCTGGGCGGACCAATTGGGTCAGATGGCCGGGGCGGAGCCGATCGGCCTGGTTCCCAAGCGACGCACGGCCATGCAAATTAACCCGCCCGCTGATATGGAAATCGGTCATTTGCCGATTGCAGTGGACGTTAACGAAGAGTTTTACGTCAAACCGGTCTCGCAACAGTTGCTTCTCTCCCCCGCCAATGAAGACCCGGACCTGCCCTGCGACGTGCAACCGGATGAGCTGGATGTCGCGATCTGTATCGATCGGGTGGAGAGGGCTTTTGACCTGCGCGTGACGCGAATACAAACGCGCTGGGCGGGCTTGCGGAGTTTTGTCGCCGACAAATGCCCTGTTGCCGGATTTTCAGCCAAAGTGCCCGGCTTTTTCTGGTTGGCGGGGCAGGGTGGTTACGGCATCCAAACCGCGCCAGCACTGGGGGAACTTGCTGCTGCCCTGGTCTTGGGAAAGCCACTGCCTGCGTCTATGGTTGCCGAAGGTGTGGCGCTGTCTGATCTTGCCCCTGAACGACTGTCGGCCTGATCCCCGCAATCCAGCCGCGACAATCGCCGGTTTATTGGGAAATGTCGCAAGCGCTGGTTTGAAAGGCGAACAGCGGTTCCGGTAGCTGCTGCACGCCAAGGCCGCTGTCACTGTGACAGATCCATTGACCAGCCTCGATGGGTTCCCCCTGATCAAAGAAAAGCGTCCTCAGCGGGTTTTCGTTAACGTCAACCTCCAGCAAACCATCACCCCCGACCGCTGCCAGCAGCTCGGCTGAGGCGATAAGGCCCAATCCGGCGCCCAGAAAGTGCGGACAGTAGCGCAGGCCCGCTGATCGTGCCTGCTGCGCTACGGCGAGGCAGCCGGTGATGCCACCCCATTTGGCGACATCCGGCTGGATTACGGCTAAGTGCCCGGCTTGAATGGTTTCGGCGAAGGCCGCTTGACCATGGATGTTTTCCCCGCCGGCCAAGGGGATCAAAGATGCCTCGGCCAGCGCACGCCACTTGCACTCATCCTCAAACATCGGCAAGGGCTCTTCCAGCCAGAGCAGGGGCTGGCCCTCAACTGCTTTGAGAAAAGCCTGTGCCTGATCCAGGGTCCAGGCTTGATTGGCGTCACAGGCAATCTTTTCTTCTGGCTGTGCACGTTCGAAGATGGAGCGAACGGCGGCTGTGTCCTGTGCCAGATCAAAGCCAACTTTGACCTTGAACCGACGATGTCCGGCGGCGCGCGCGCGTGGGATGACTTGGGAGGCATCTGCCGCCGGAATGCCGCTGGCGTAGGCAGCAACGCGATTGGGGGCGTCTGCGCGAATGAACTGCCGAAGCGGGTGACCAGCACGGCGCGCGGCGAGGTCCCAAACGGCCATATCCAAGCCCGCAATGACTTGCGCAAAGGGACCAATTTCACCGCATTGCACCGCCCGAATGCGGGTCTGTTTGTCGAGGTGGTGGAAGACATCAGATGGATGGCCGAACCGGGCATCGAACACCAACGGAGCAATATCCATTTGCAGCAGTCTCAGACGGTGCTCCGCCCCCGCTGCCGGCCAGTTCGCAAAGATTTCACCCCAGCCAAAAGCACCGTCCGCGGCCTCGACACGGACCAAAACGCCCGGGCGGTCGTGCATGACGCCAAAGGACGTCGCCACTGGCTTTGGTGTCGGACTGCGGAAGGCCCAAGCCTGTATCCGCGTGATGTGAATCATGGGCGCTCTCCCTTTGCCACGCTCGCTTGCCGACCGCTTTGGTTGTGGCTGGCTCATGGCTGGTCGCGGGGGTAAATTAGGACGCGGAACCGCGTCGGGTTTCAAGGGGAAAAGCCTGTTTTCCGCTCTGTTTACAGGCCGAAAATCAAACTCATTGATTACCTGACATGGCCTATGTTCTCATGAACCGGTGCTGGATTTGCCGCTCGAGGGACAAAGGAGAGCTGCCGGATGAAGGGGTATGACTACGTTATCGTCGGCTCAGGGACTGCAGGTTCGACACTCGCGGCCCGTCTTTCTGAAGACCCTTCCGCACGGGTTCTGGTGCTGGAATGCGGTGGTGCGGACCGGGGTTTCTGGCTCAAGCTGCCGGTGGGCTACTACAAGTCCATCTACGATGCCCGCGTTTCGCATCTCTACCGTGGCGAGCCTGACGCCGGGATTGCGGACAGGTCAATGGACTGCCCAAGGGGTCGGGTCGTTGGTGGTTCCAGCTCGATCAATGGACTGATCTATATCCGGGGTCAGCATCAGGATTTTGACCAATGGCAAGCCATGGGTGCAGATGGCTGGTCCTTTCAGGATGTCCTACCGCACTTTAGGTCAATCGAAACCTATGAGGGGGCTCCTTCGCAGTATCGCGGCGCGCAGGGTCCTTTGCGTATCAGCGATCTGAAGAACCAGAACGACGCCTGCGATGATTGGTTAGAGGCAGCACAGGCCTTTGGTTTGCCTTGGAATGACGACTTCAACGGCGCCTCAGCTTATGGCGTTGGCCGATACCAGTTGTCGGTTCGGGGTCGATGGCGGGAAAGCGCGGCGACGGCATTTTTGCATCCAGCCCTGTCTCGTCCCAATCTCGATATGGAAACCCGCGCTCATGTCACCGAAATCGTGTTTGAGGGCTCGCGCGCTGTCGGCGTTCGGTATCAGCAGGACGGGGCTGTTCACACTGTCCATGCTGACGTTGAAGTCATTCTCTGCGGCGGCTCGGTGCAGACCCCGCAACTGCTGCAGATTTCAGGTATCGGCCCGGCGGCGTTACTCCGGCATCACGGCATAAGGGTTCGGCACGATGCTCCCGAAGTGGGTGAAAACCTGCAGGATCATTTACAAATGCGGACCATTGTAGAGCTTGCCGAACCGGGTGTGTCGCTCAACGATCACGTGCGAAATCCCTTCAGCCTGGCCAAAATGGGGCTGGATTGGTTGATCGGTCAGCGCGGTCCGCTTACGGTGGGCGCAGGACAGGTTGGCGGCGCGGCCTGCTCCAAGTATGCGGAGGATGGTCAACCAGATTTGCAGCTGTTTGTCATGCCGCTGTCGGTGGATAAGCCCGGCATGCCGCTGCACCGATATTCCGGGTTCACGACGTCTTTCTGGCAGTGCCACCCTGAAAGCCGAGGATCTGTGCAGATTGCTGACGCCAACCCGCTCTCCGACCCAAAAATCACAACCAATTATCTGTCCGCCGAACGGGACCAGAAGGTCATGATCGAGGGGTTGCGCATGGTTCGGGAGATCTATGAACAGATGGCGTTTAAGCACCGCTGGCAGCGTGAGATCATTCCCGGTGCCGAGCACCAGACCGACAAAGAGATCATCGACGCCGTTCGCCGCATGTCCGCAACCGTCTACCACCTGGTCGGAACCTGTCGCATGGGCCGTGACGAAAGTGCGGTGGTTGATCCGAGCTTGTGCGTTAACGCCGCGGAGGGGCTGCGGGTGGTGGATGCCTCCGTCATGCCCCGCATCACTTCTGCCAACACGAACGCACCAACCTTCATGATTGCCGAGAAGGCAGCATCAATAATCCGGGCTGCGGGGGCCTAAGGGCGGCGCTTAAATATGTTAATACAAATTAGTCGTTGCAATTTATCCCCTAACCCATAGTCTGAACCTCTCGCAGGTTCGGCGGAGGGGTGGACATGCAAAACATTGGGAAGTTCTACATCAACGGAGAATGGGTTCGGCCTGTTGGCAGTGAGGCCCACGCGCTGATCAACCCGGCTTCTGAGGCAGAAATCTGCAAAATCCCCATGGGTAACGAGCACGACGTTAACGCTGCGGTCGCAGCGGCAAAGGCGGCTTTTCCGGCATTTTCTCAGACCACACGAGCCGAACGCATCCGCTTACTGCGCATACTCCACGCGCTCTATAATGAGGCCTTTGATGAAATCGCCGCCTTGATGGTCGAGGAAATGGGGTCAACGCAGGCTTTTTCACTCTCGACGCAGGCCTGGATCGGTGCCGAGCACTTTGAAGCCTTGATTCATTTCCTCGAAACCATGCCGTTTGAGGAGCGTCGTGGTGATACGCTGTTGTCGAAGGAGCCTATCGGCGTCTGTGCGCTCATCACCCCGTGGAACTGGCCGATGAACCAGTTGGTGCTCAAAGTCGTGCCCGCGCTCGCGGCTGGCTGTACCATGATCGCCAAGCCTTCAGAATTCTCGCCTCGGTCGTCCCTGCGCTTTGCTGAACTGGTGCACGAGGCGGGGTTTCAGCCGGGGGTGTACAACCATCTGACCGGCTACGGGCATGTCGCCGGTGAAGCGCTGGCGCGACACCCGGATGTGGACATGGTGTCGATTACGGGGTCAACGCGTGCCGGAATTGCCGTTGCGCGGGCCGCTGCAGAAACAGTCAAGCGTGTTTCCCAAGAATTGGGCGGCAAGTCGCCCAACATCATCCTCCCCGATGCCGATCTGGAACAAGCGGTGCGGGACGGCGTGGACTGGTGCTTTGTTAACGTGGGCCAGTCCTGTCGTTCGCCGTCGCGTCTGCTTGTTCCAGCGGATCGGATGGAGGAAGCCAAAGCCCTCGCCGGTGAGGCTGCGGAGACCTACACGGTGGGTGATCCGATGACGGACGTGTCTATGGGGCCAGTGGTCAACGAGCGGCAGTTCAATCACATCCAAAGCCTGATCCAGGCGGGGATCGACGAAGGGGCGACGCTGGTTACCGGTGGCGTCGGGCGGCCTGCTGGGCTCAATCGCGGGTACTACATCCGCCCGACCGTGTTCGGCGATGTCACCAACGATATGGCAATCGCCCGCGAAGAAATCTTTGGCCCCGTGCTATCCATCATTGGTTACGGTGACGAAGCAGAGGCAATCGAGATCGCTAACGACACGGTCTACGGCCTCGCGGGATACGTGCAGTCCGGCTCGCTGGAACGGGCGCGGCGGGTGGCTCAGCAAATGCGTGCGGGCGCCATTTGGATCAATGGGGCCGAGTGGTCCGCTTATGCTCCCTTTGGCGGCTATAAGCAGTCTGGAAACGGCCGGGAGCAGGGTGAATGGGGCATTGATGAGTACCTCGAACTCAAGTCCATCGCCGGCTACGCCTAACCCGGAGTGCTTCGACGCAAGGGGTGCACTGACGCATCCGCCAAGAAATGTGAAAAGACGCGAATTTTCAATGTTTTAGCAGCCTGATTATTAGAGAGGCATCGGAGTAGAAATGCTCGTTCTTGGAAAAATAAGTTACTACAAATTAGTCATTGCAATTATTTTAGCAGCACATACTATGAGGTGAATGCATGCCTGATTTAACGATAACGTGGGGCATCGAAACTGGGTTGGTAGGTAAGGAGCCATGAGTGCACGGCACCGTCTAAGGGTTGGATACGTCGGCGTGTCGATCACACCGTACTTCGCCGAGAAGTACCGGGTGCGTGAAAATGCGGTTGCAGCGCTCAGGGGCTATGCTCAGGAACTTGATTTCGATCTGATCGCGGTAGAACGGCCCATCCACTCTTTGGAGCATGCCGAGGAAGCTGCGCGGGAAATCAAAGCTGCCGGGGTTGATTTTCTGCTGATCCAAACCGCCGCCTGTGCCATGGGCGAGCAGCTACATCCCTTTATCGACGCTGCGCCGAAGCTAGGGCTCTGGTCGGTCCCTGACCCGCAAAGTTCCGGACCGGTTCAGCTGCATTCCATGGTGTCGATGAGCCACTACGCAAGCCTGATAAAGAGCTACTTCAAGGATCGCGATATTCCCTTCAAGTGGTTCTATGGCAACCCGGATCAGGAGAAATTTTCCAACCGTTTCACCGTGACGGTTAAGGCGGTTCGGGCTGAGAAGAATTTGCGGGCGGCGCGCGTCGGCTGGATCGGTGGTGTCTCACCGGGTTTTGACGGGATGCTGCCGGATGAAGCGGCCATGCAGACCAACCTTGGACTGACCATCGAACAAATGGACCTCGCCGCTATCGTCAAGCGCGCCGAGGCCATGGACTCAGGCCGGGTCGCAACGGCGGCGGAAATGATCCGGGGCGCAGCGCGCGAGGTCGTGCTTTCCGATCCCGGGTCTTTCGAGCGGGTGACGCGGTTTTACCTTGCGCTGCTGGATACCTCGCAGGAGATGCAACTCGACACGATGGCGGTCCAGTGCTGGTCGACCATTCAAGAACTCTACAACATTGCTCCCTGTATGGCTTACAGCTGGCTCGGCAGCGATCACAACTTCCCGGTTTCCTGTGAAGGCGACGTTCTTGGCGCGATCAGCATGTACATGCTGAACCTGATTTCGGGCAAAGAAGGGTCTTCGACGCTGCTCGATCTGGCTTCACTCGATCCTGAGCGACAGGCCGTGCAAATGTGGCACTGCGGTGTGACCCCTCGACACTTTGCTAACGAGGATGGCATCGCGTGGGTGGATCACGTCACGCTGGGCCGCAACGGCACTGATGGGCCTTACGGGGTCTCGGGCGACCAGATCTTCGCCCCTCAGCCTGTCACGATCAGCTACCTGAACGAGGACGCCAAGCAACTGCTGGTTCTCGGGTCCGAGGTTGTTGATCACCCTGACGCGGGCTTTGACGGGACCCGAGGCTGGGTCTCCAACCTGACCATGAATGGCCAGAAAATCGACGTTTGGGCGTTGATTAACACCCTGACGGTCAGAGGGGTCCAGCATCATTTCGCCATGGGTCAGGGGGACATGAGCAGCGAGCTCATGGAACTCGCTGCCTGGACCGGAATGCAGCTTCTCCAACCCGTACCTTACGCCGATCACGTCCAAATCGACGGGGTCAATGTCTAAACAAAAAACCAAAATGTCACTGAATGGGAGTTCGAAAAGTGATTTCATTGAAAAGAACAATCCAAGTCGCGCTGCTGTCCGCAGTCAGCGCAATCGGGGTGCATGCTCATGCAGAGTCCCCGCCAGGCTATGACAGCTGGGACCAGGTGCTGGAGGAAGCCCGCGGTCAGACTGTCTATTGGTACATGTGGGGTGGCTCGGATGCCATCAACGGCTTCGTGGATACATTCTACGGCGACCCACTGAAGGAAGAATACGGCATCAACCTTGAGCGCGTGCCGCTCGCCGGGACCGTGGATGCCGTGAACCAGGTGATTTCTGAGAAAGAAGCCGGCGCCGATGGCGACGCGGGTTCAGTCGATATGATCTGGATCAACGGTGAGAACTTCAAAACCATGCAGCAGGCTGGCCTGCTCTACGGTCCATGGGCTGAGAGCATTCCAAACTCGGCGCTGGTTGATTGGGGGAACCCTGCGATTAACCTCGACTTTGGCAAGCCGGTTGAGGGCATGGAAAGCCCTTGGTCCAGCGCGCAGTTCCACTTCATGTACGACAGCGCACGCCTCAGCGACTCTGAGCTGCCGCGTTCTTACGCGGAACTCGGGGACTGGATCGCTGCCAACCCGGGCCAATTCAGCTACGTTGCGCCCGGACCCGGGAACTTCATCGGGACCCGCTTTGTCAAGCAGCTGATGTTCGAACTGTCTGGCAACCACGAACAGTGGGTCGGCCCGTTCAATCAGGAGCTTTACGACCAGTGGAGCATGGCAACATGGAAAGAGCTGATTTCGTGGGAGCCAAACCTCTGGCGCGAAGGCAACACCTACCCTGAGAGCAACGCAGACTTTAAGAGCCTGTTTGCGAATGGAGAGGTTGAGTTTGCCTTTACCCAGTCGCCTGCCGGGGCTGGTCCGGACATTGGTGCCGGTGTGATTGCACCGACGTCCCGTGCCTTCAGCTTCGACAACTACATGATCGGTGACTTCAACTACCTCGCCATCCCATACAACGCTCCGAACAAAGCGGCAGCACTGGTGACGGCGAACCTGGTTCTGCGGCCTGATCGTCAGGCAGCGCAGGTGCAGCCTGCGAACGGGTTCTGCTGTGGCTGGGCAATTGACGTTTCCCGTGTCACGGATGCTGACCAGATTGCAGCCATCGAAACCGCAATGATGAACCTGGGCGACGCTGCGGCTGACCCAGCTCGTTTGTCCGGTGCGCTGGTGGCTGATATCGCGGGTGAGTACCAGAACCTGATCGAGGAAGACTGGCAGAAGTACGTCCTGCGCGGCGAGCCACTGCCCGAGTAAACCCGGTTGTAAGGACCGTAAAAAAAGGGAGGGGGCGCGGTTGACGCCCCCTCCCACCTTTCTACAAAATTTGAATTTAAGGCTCAGGCGAGAGACTCAATATGAAGTGGGAACGTATCCGAATAGCGGTGATGCTGGCACCGACGCTGCTCGTCATCAGCATTCTGTTCTTTGGTTCCTTGCTCTACGGATTCCTGCAGAGCCTTGGCTACAATCCGAACATCGGTGCCACTGACATCAATTTCGACGCCTATCTGCGCGTCATGTTTTCTGAAGAATTCTCCGGCCGCTTCTGGTCCGGCCTGACCTTGAGCCTGTGGGTCGCCTTTTGCTCGACTTTTGTTTCCGCTGCGATTGCGATTTTCGTGGCTCTGCTGCTGCGGCGCACGTTCTTTGGCAAGAAACTGGCGGTGTTTTTCTTCCAGCTGAACCTGCCGATCCCGCATCTGGTGATCGCGGTCGGTATGATCATGCTGTTCAGCCAGAGCGGTCTGGTTTCGCGGATGCTGGGTGAGCTCGGGCTGGTAACGTCGCCGCGCGATTTTCCAGCGCTTACCAAAGATGCCTACGGGATCGGGATCATTCTGGCTTACATCTGGAAGGAAGTTGCCTTCTTCGGCATCATCGTTTTGGCGATCCTGCAATCCTTGGGCGAGGATTACGAGGCGGTTGCTCAAAGCCTTGGCGCCAACCGCTGGCAGCGTTTCAGGACAGTGACACTGCCGCTGATCATGCCGGGCCTCATGTCGGCATCCATCATCGTCTTTGCCTTTACCTTTGGCAGTTACGAGGTGCCGCGGATATTGGGGGTCGGCTATCCCAAGATGCTCCCGGTCATGTCACTGGACTTCTTCCTCAACCCCGATCTCAATGCCCGGGCTGAAGGCATGGCGCTGAGCATGATTATCGCGTTTATCGTGCTCGTCCTGATCTTCATCTACATGTATATCACCGCCCGCACAGTGCGGAAGGATTGAGCCGATGAGACGTGTTCCCTTCTACGCTGCCGTCATCGCCATCAGCATCGCTTTCCTCGCGCCGGTCATATCGTTCATGATCAACGCCTTCGCCTATCGCTGGTTCTACCCGCAATTGGTGCCGAAGGAATGGAGCCTGCAGGCTTGGGTTCGGCTGAAGTTGATCCCGCGTCCAGGCGACCGCACGCTGGAGAGCTTTATCGATCTCTGGACTGGCGTGCCGGACGTCATTTCTGCGCTGTGGCTGAGTCTGGCTATCGGAACGCTGGTGACGGGAACGTCGGTGATCATCGGTCTGCCCGCTGCCCGCGCGCTTGGTTTGTATCGCTTCCGGGGAAAGAAGATCGTCGAGTTTATGATTATCGCCCCGACGATCGTGCCGCCCATCGCTTTCAGCCTTGGTCTGAACATCAATTTCATTCGCTGGGACATGGCGCTGATGAACGCGGGCATTCCCATTGATCTTGCCGGCAGTGTGTTCGGTGTTTCCCTGGTGCATCTCGTGCCGGTGATGCCCTACGTGGTGCTGACGCTCAGCGGGGTTTTCGCCAACTATGATGCCGACTACGAAGCGCAGGCGCGCAGTCTGGGTGCTCCGCCTTGGCGGATATTCTGGGATGTCACGCTGCCGGCGATTCTCCCCGGTCTGTTCGTTGCTGCGCTGTTTGCGTTCCTAGTGTCGTGGAGCCAATACCTGCTCACCTTCCTGATTGGACAGGGCCGCGTGGTCACGCTGCCGGCTTTATTGTTCTCAGCGGCAGGTAGCGGCAACAACGCCATGATTGCGGCGATTTCGCTGGTGTTCATCGCGCCGGCCATCCTGATCCTGCTCGTGACGTCACGCTACCTGTCGGGTGAGTCCAGCGCTGCGGGTGGCTTTGGACGTGTGTGATCGGCTTGAAGGCAACCAACCCCGACGCGCGGCGACCACAACAAGAATGAAAGTGACATGAGGTAAAATGCCCGGCTCCTCCCACCCTTCGCACAAAGGCTCCATCGCCATCGACCTCAGCGTCGATCGCGGCGCGGTGCATGACCATTTATATGGGGCCAACCTCGAACATATCGGGCGCTGCGTTTATCAGGGGCACTGGGCGGAAATGCTGAGAAACCGCAAGTTCCTCGGCCACGACAAGATGTTTGTGGGCGCGAATGAACGCCTGTCGCATCATGATTCGAGCTACGGCGTTGTAACCCCCTGGACCGCCCTGGCCCCCGATTATCAGCGGGTGCTGTGTGTGCACGACAACAGTGAGTTCTACACCGGCGATCAGTCCCAGCGTATCACCATCCGGGACGCAGATGGCGGTTTTCATGGGGTGCAGCAGGACGGCCTTACAGTCGTTGCTGGCGCGACCTACACCATCAGCCTGGTGCTAAAGGGCATGGGGCAGCAGGTGCAGGTTGTCCTGGGGGATCAGACCTGGACAATCAATGCGGTTGGCCCGGACTGGCAGGAATACCGGCGGAATCTGACGGTCACGGCCAGCGACAACAGCGCGCTATTCTCCATCGCGCATGCTGAGCAGGGCAGTCTTTGGATCGGCTGTACGTCAGTCATGCCGGCTCGGACGCTGGACGGGCACCGCGCTGATGTTGTCGCCACGCTGAAGGACTGGACGCCGACTTTTCTGCGCTGGCCCGGCGGCAACTTCGCTTCGGCCTATCGCTGGGAGCAGGGCTTAGGCCCACGGGATAAGCGGCCCGGCTACCTTGACCCGGCCTGGAATACGTGGGAGCCGAACGACGTGGGTACGCACGAGTTCATCGACTTGTGCCGTCACGTCGGTTCAGAACCAATCCTCACCATCAACATGGGCAATGCCGATCCGGCCGAAGCGGCGCGTTGGGTTGAGTACTGTAACGGTGATGCTGACACGCCGATGGGCCAAATCCGGGCCGCAAACGGCAGCCCGGAGCCCTTCAACGTGCGCACTTGGTTCGTCGGTAACGAGCAATTTGGCAACTGGCAGGTTGGTACTTGTGACGCGGAAACCTATGCCCGCCGCTACCTCGACTATGCCGCTGCCATGCTCGCCGTTGACCCGACACTGGACCTTATTGCGGTGGGCGCGCCCGCTGACCTCTACGGGCACTGGAACGAGTTGGTGCTTCACACGGCTGGGACCGCCATCAAGAAACTCAGCGTCCATTACTATTCGATCCGCACAGAAAAGCGCGATGTGACGCCTGTGGTGGAGGAAATGTACTGGCCCAAGGTCGCCTCGGCTCATGAAGTGGAGGAGATGCTCGACCGCACCTATGAGATTGTTTGCACGCACGCAGACCCGCCGCCGCCCCTTATCTTCGACGAGTGGAACACGTACGTCGAAGCCAAGCCGCCTGATTTTTTTGAAAACTACAGCATGGCGGATGCGATTTACGCCGGCGCTCTGATGAACGCCTGTCTGCAGCGGGCAGCGTGGATCAAAATGTCGGCGAGTTTCAATCTGCTCAACGTCATGGGCAATCTCAGGGTCAGCCCGACCGGCGTCTGGAAGACGCCCACCGGCTTGGTGCTTGAGCTCTACACACGGCACCGTGGCGACCGGGCCGTTGGGTGTCGCGCAACGTCTGAGACAGTTGCCACGCCCGAGCTGGGCAACCTGCCCGCCTTTGACGCTGTCAGCCTGGTTGACGCTGCCGCAACCCGCTCGGCGGACGGGGCCACGCTGTTCCTGTCTGTGGTCAACCGAGACCCTGCTCGCCCGGCTGAGCTTGAGATCAGCGGCATAGACCGTGCCGGACCTGCCGCCATCCACTTGATACAGGGCCATGGCCCGCAAGCCCTCAACACCGAAGATGCGCCGGAGGCGGTCACAATCGAACGCGAAGACTGGCCGATGAACGCTTCACTCGTCCTGCCTGCGCACAGCGTCGCCATTGTTGAAATTCCATTGGAGAGTCACGCATGACCCACTTGTCTATCAATGCTCTGACCAAGCGGTACCCGGGCGAGGAAAAGCCCGCGATTGACTCGCTGAGCCTGGAAGTCGAAAGCGGCAAACTCGTTGCCCTGCTCGGACCTTCGGGGTGCGGAAAGACAACGACGATGAAGATGATTGCCGGACTGCTGGAGCCGACTTCCGGCGATATCCTGTTTGATAACCAGTCCATTCTCAACATCGCGCCGGAGAAGCGTGGGGCGGTGATGGTGTTCCAGAACTATCTGCTGTTCCCCTACATGACCATCGCCCAGAACGTGGGCTATGGCCTCAAGATGCGTAAGGTTGATCAGGCCACGATTGATCGCCGGGTCGGGGAAATGCTCGAACTGGTGAAGCTGCCCAGCCTCGGCGACCGCCGCCCCAAGGAGCTGTCAGGTGGGCAGCAACAGCGGGTCGCGTTGGCGCGGGCGTTGATCGTGCAGCCAAATCTGCTGTTGCTGGACGAACCCCTGAGTAACCTCGATGCGCACCTTCGGTTCGAGATGCGGGACCTGATCCGGGAAATTCAGCAGGAGATGGGGATCACCACGCTGTTCGTCACACACGATCAGGAGGAAGCAGCGGTGCTTTCGGACAAGATCGCCCTGATCCTCGATGGCACGCTGCAGCAGTACGATCCGCCGATGGGGTTCTATGAGTCTCCGAAATCACGCGCTATCGCTGATTTCTTTGGTGGGGTGAACTTTGTGACAGGCACGCAGGACAAAGGCCGCTTTACCAGCGATCTCGGCGCGTGGAGCGCCCCCCGCGGCATTGAAGCGGGCAGCGGGCTTGCCACCATACGGCCCGAAGACATCGAAATTTGCGAAGCGCCGGGCGAAAATGTCGTTTCCGGCAATATCGTCAGCCACGTCTACGTTGGCACGCACTCGCGGCTCAAAGTCGACGTTGGGGCGCATCAGTTCCACGTTGTCGCCGACGCCGGGATCATCAAGACATACGGCACCGGTTCGACGGTCATGCTGCATCTGCCCGCTGAGAAAATCTGGGTTCTGCCCCATGCAAAGGACTGAGATCACAGCATGAAGTTTGGCATTCACACAGGCCTGTGGCTGGCACGCTGGACAGACGACATCAAACCTGCAATCCGCACGGCGGCTGAGCTGGGCTTTGATGGCGTGGAAATCTCGCTGCTCGGCATGACGGATGAGAAGGCGGCGGCCTTGGGTCGAGTGATTGCTGATCATGGGCTGGAAGTAACCTGTTCCGACGGGCTCTCGACCGCGCACGATATCACCTCAGCAGACGCCGACGTCTGGGCGGCTGGGGTGGCTTATCTGCACTGGGCGGTGGAGACGACGGCAAAACTGGGCTCGCGCGGGTTGGCCGGGGTGCTGTTTGCGCCCTGGGGTCAGTTCGACCCGGCGCGCAAGTCCGAACGCCTGGCGAGATCGGCGCGGGCGTTGGCGGCTGTGCATGACCGGCTGGATGGCGAAGGCGTTACGCTGGGTCTGGAAGCGCTGAACCGGTTTGAAACAGACTTGCTGAACACAGCAGAAGAAGCCTGCGCGTTGGCGCGGGCAGCGGGTTCTGATCGGGTGGGGGTCTTGCTCGATACCTTCCACTTGAACATCGAGGAAAAAGACATGGCGCAGGCCATCGCGGCCTCGGCTGACACCTTGGTTCATTTCCACGTCTCCGATAACGACCGCGGAGTGCCGGGTTCTGGCCACGTGCCTTGGGCGCAGGTGCAAGATGGTCTGGCGGCGGCCAATTATGATGGTTGGATCACCGCAGAAATGTTCGTTATCGCGGGGAACCCTGCTAGCGCGGACCTCAACATCTGGCGGGACATCGAGCCGGAAGCCACCCGCGCTGCTGAAGCCAGCCTTGCCTTCATGAAAGCGACTTTCGGATGAGCGCGGCATTGCGAGCAGCAGTCGCGCACTTTGAGGCGCTGGAGGCGACGCTGAACCGGCTGGATGCAGCGACCGGCGACGGTGATCACGGGGCAACCATGGCCAAGGGGCTACGCGCTGCGGCTCAGGCGGATGAAGAGCCCGGCACGGCCTTTCGCAAGGCGGCGGGCGGTGCATCCGGCATGTTGTTCGCGCAGGTAATCGACGCGCTCGTTCATATCGAAGCCGGCGGTTCCGTTGCTGAAGCCTTGGGTAAGGCGGTCCAGCGGATTTCAATGCTCGGGCAGGCTAAAGCCGGCGACAAAACCATGCTTGATGCGCTCATCCCAGCGGCAGCGTGTGCGACCCTTGGTGAAGCGGCGACTGCTGCTCAAGCTGGCTGTGAGGCGACTCGGGCGATGGCGGCTCGGCGGGGGCGCGCAAAATATGTCGAAGGGGCGGGAGTCGGGCATGTTGACGCCGGTGCCACCTCCGTCGCTGAGCTTCTGAAGCTGTTTGCGAATAGGGAGGCTCCATGACCCAAGAACGCATGAACAAGGTCTATAACAGCCGCGAAACCATGGCGGACGACATGATCGCTGGTTTCGTTGCGGCCTATCCGGCGCTGATATCGCTGGGATCATCGAACCGTCGCGTAGTGCGCCGTAAAGCGCTGCGGACCGACGCGGATAAGGTTGCCGTTCTCATTGGCAACGGCTCGGGCCATGAACCCATCGCCATGGGCTTTGTCGGTGAAGGCTTGCTCGACGCCAACGTGGTCGGCGACGTGTTCACGGCCCCATCACCAGACGCTATTCTGGATGGCCTCATCGAAGTCACCGGCCCGGCGGGTGCCGTTCTGCTGATATCGCGCCACGAAGGCGACGTGATCAATGGCAACGCGGCTGCCTTTATGGCGCAGGATCAGGGCCTCGATGTCCGTCCTTTGCTGATGTACGACGATATTTCCTCAGCGCCTCAAGGTCAGGAAGACGAGCGACGCGGCGCAGCGGGCACCATGTTCATCTACAAAATCCTCGGCGCGGCGGCTGAAGCGGGTCTGGATCTTGATGCTCTCGTGGCCCTGGGCGAAGCGGTGCGGGATGCCACACGAACATTGGGCGCAGCGCTGTTTCCCGGAACCTCGCCACTGACCGGGGAAACCATGTTTACCCTGCCGCCCGGTGAAATTGCGATTGGGATGGGGGTTCATGGCGAACGTGGGGCAGGCCATCGCCAGATCGCGCCTGCCCGTACTTTGGTTCGGGATATGGTGGATGCGTTGCTGGCCGACAGACCGATTGCGGCGGGTACGGATACGCTGGTGCTGATCAACGGATCAGGTGGGACAACGATGATGGAATTGCTCACCATCTACGGCGAAGTCGCTGGATATCTGGGCGAAAAGAACATTCCCACTGAGGCCCCGATGATTGGTTCCTATTCCACGACACAGGAAATGGGCGGCTTCTCAATCTCGCTGTTCACACCGACGGCCGAAATGGCCCGGTACTGGCGCGCGCCCCATGCGGCACCGATGTTCCCGCAGCTTAACACCGGACTAGGGGACTGACTCATGGTTGAGCGGATACACGGGGTTGCCGTTGATGCAGGAAGCGGTCTCGCCGCCAGCCTGCGCCAAGCCCGTGGGGCCCACGCGCTCGATACCGATGCTGTGACCTTCAAGCGCGCGGTGCTCGAAGAACTGGGACAGGGCGCAACGACGGTTCTGCTTGATGCCGAATATGGCCCAGCGCTGCTGGATGCCTATCCGGCGACGTGCGCGCGGATGCTGGCTTTTGAGGCCGACGTTTACAGGATAACCGGTCAGGATCGAGTGACCGTTCTTCCCGACCATTTGACCATCGAAGATTTTCCCAGTCTGGGCGTCAGGCAGCTTAAGTTTTTCATGTACTATGCCCCTGATGAAGACCCCGCCCTGAATGCGCGTAAGCAGGAGATTGTGGAGGGCATTGGCGCGCGGTGCCAGCGCGCAGGGGTGCAGTTCCTCATGGAACCTTTGGTCTATCACCCGACCCTGGAACCCGGGAGCGCAGCTTATGCAGCGATCAAACCCAATCTGGTCGCGCGGGCGACACAGGCCTTTGCCGACGAAAGGTTTCAGGTCGATGTGCTCAAAGTCGAAGTTCCTGTGGACCTGGCCTTTGTCGAGGGCTTTGGCGAACCGGCCATGAGCCGCACGCAGGCGCTGGAGGCGTTCCGCCGTGCGGCAGCACCGGCGCAGGGTAAAGGGCTGGTCTACCTAAGTGCCGGCGTGGCGTTTGAGTCCTTTGAAGCCTCGCTGCAACTGGCCCGTGAAGCCGGGGTCGATTTTTCCGGCTTCATGTGCGGACGGGCGCTGTGGTCCGATGCCATCAGTGTGTTTGGTCAATCAGGCGAAGCGCAGCTGCGGGACTGGCTGAGCACGACCGGAATCCAGCGGTTACGACGCCTGATTAAAGCCGCCGCCTGAATCCCCAGACCAGCAGCGCCAAGGCCACCGTCGTCGACACGGCGATAAGGTAAGCCAAGCTGAAATCTCCGTACCGGTCGAAAATGATGCCGCTTAGCCACGGGGCGACGAACCCTGCCGCGCCCCACGCGGTAAAGACCAATCCAAAATGCCGTTGGAAATCAGCGGGCCGGGTTTGCCGGGCTGTCAGCATGGTGATTGTTGAGGCCAGCAAGCCGTAGCCGCCAGCGATCAGGACCAGACCAATCCCCACCGCCAGCCCTTGAGGGGCCAACAGCACGGTGGTGAGCCCGACGAGGGTGATCAGGGCTGAGACGTGGAGACCATTCAGGGGACTGTCAGCCGCCTTGCCAAAGGCCGCGCCAGACAAGCGCCCCGTTGTATTGGCCAAGGCAACGCCCGCGAGTACGGCGCTGGTCAGGAACAGGGTCGAGGGGCCCGCTTCGATTATCTCTGCTGCTAGCCCCAGCACCATAAGACCGGCAAAAGCGCCGCTGGCAAAGATCAACCAGATGTGCAGCAACTGGCCCGGCGTGGCCGACTTGGCAGGAGCGGAAACAGAAGCAGAAGCAGAAGCGGAAACTGAATCGGTTGTGCTCTGTTTGACCTGAACGCCGTCAACTGTCTTTCTGTTGCCCGTAAACCAAGCCAGCAGGCTGGCGATAAGTAAAAGCGCCGACAGAGGCAGTAGCGCCGTCAGCCCCCAATCGGCAGCAGCCAGGATTTTCCAAACGGGCCCGAAAACAACGCCGCCCAATCCAAAGACCGTAACAAACATCGGGGTGACGAGTTGGGGCCTTGGGCTCTGAGCTGCAATCGTTAGGACCGTGGAATAAAGCAGTCCGCTGGCGGTCCCAAAGCCGACGCTGAAGAGGGCAACAAACAGCGCAAAGTTGGGGGCGAAGGCTGCGAGTGTCGTACACAGCGCCGCCGCCAAAGCCCCCACGGCAAGCACTCGGTCTGACCCCATCAGGCGGGTGAACGCAGGCGCGAGCAGGACGGCGACAGTAAAGCTGACCAGAGCGATCGAAAACACCATACCGATCTCAGCCGTCCGAACATCAAAGGCCTGCTGCAGCGGCGCCGCCAGAGCGCTCCAGCCATAAAGCGCACCGGCACCAAATCCCATAACAACGGCGGTCAGGTAACGCCAAAACCTCATCTTGAATCCTACGAAGAGCACAGATGAGCTATTGATATGCCAGCAACTTGTAAATACAAATAAGTTCTGTTCATCAGGCGCAAAAGGCTGCCTTGAGCGAGGAGATCAGCAGACCGACATGTGGGACCCTCAAGTTGTCGTTACCGGTGCGGCGCAAACGCCATTCAACCGGCGCAAAGATGGTACGGGACCCCGCGACTGGGCGATGCTGGCCTTTGCAGACGCAGTGGCGATGGCGGGCGTTGAAACCGACCAGATTGAGGCGCTTTACCTAGCCAGCGAAAGCGACTTTTTCGCCCTGCAGCTTAATCCTGCATCGATCCTTGCCAGCGAATTGGGACTGACCGGCGCGGCTGTTGTCCGCTGTGAAAGCGGGGGCTGTTCGGGGCAGTCGGCGGTTCAGATGGCAACCTTGGCGATCCAGAGCGGCCTGATCAGCCACGCAGCGGTGATCGGTCTGGATGCCTCGGCTTCTGGCCTCCCCGGTGACAAAATCCGGTCGCTTTATGGGTTCTCTTTCGACAACTGGACCGATGGCATGACCGGTTTGACCGCGACGGCGCTCTACGCCTTGTCGTGGCAGCATTTCTCCGCTGAACAAGGCCTTGGACCAAGGCACCTCGCGCACGTCACCCAGCAGAACCGCACCAATGCCTGTTCCAACCCGGACGCACACTTGCCGCGAAAGGATGATGCAGACGCCATTGATGCCAGTCCGCTGGTGGCCAGCCCGTACCGCCGATTGCACTGCTCGCCGCTGTCCGATGGTGCTGCTGCATTGATCCTCTCCCATGCGAAAGCTGCCCCGCGAAAAACCGCGCCGCAGGTTGTTGGTATCGGCGCTGCGACGGATCACATGCACCTTGGTGCGCGGTCGGAACCGGGGTCGTTTGCGGCCAAGCAGCGGGCTATGAAACGCGCTTGTGATGCTGCTGGCATCCACCCGCAGGCAATCGGAGCGGCTGAAGTCTACGACGCCTATGCCGGTGCTCAACTGCAAGCCGTCGCAGCCTTGGGTCTGAGTGAGCAGGTAGATCAGGACCTGAGCTCAGGCGCTTTTGCCCCCGATGGGCGCTGCCCCATAAACCTCTCGGGTGGCCTGATGGGACAGGGCGCGCCCGCCGGTGCGATTGGCGTTGCACAAGTCGCCACGGCAGCGCGCCTTCTCGAAGGACGCTATCACGGAGCGCTTCAGCCTTCAGTCCCGCCTGAGTACGCCCTTGCTGACACGCACGGCGGGGTCTGTACCACTGCGGCAGTCACGATTTTGAGACGGTCGGGGGGGCTATGACAACGGTTCATCTGCCACTGGAATATGACCTGAAGGCTGGCTGGCTATCGCCCTTTGTCGAAGGGCTCACTCAAGGTCGGGCGGTCGCGCGGGTGTGCGCAGCCTGTGGGCGGGTCAGCTTTCCACCCTTGCGGACGTGCACGTGCGGCAGTGCAGAGGGTGAGTGGGTGATCTTGTCCGGTAGGGCGACAGTGATAACCCGGACCAGCGGGCTCGACGGCGACTTTGCCCTTGCCCAGTTTGACGGCGCTGACGGACTGACCACCGTTGCCCTGCAATCCACGGCGACTGTGGCCCAGTCTCCCCTTGTGTTGCAGGCCAGTGACCCGCCGCGGCTGGTTTTAGGGTTGGAGGACACAGCATGACCTCATCTTTTTCCATTCCCGAAGCGCTGCTACCCGCCATGAATCTCCGGCAAGCCGGCATGGGCTATGAGATCGCCGTTGCCCCGGAGAGCAACATTTTCCATATGACAGTCGGGCGACACCTGAGCCCTGAACGCCGCGATAAGCCTGCGATGGTGTATGAGCGTGAAGATGGCTCCGTGCAGGTTCAGACTTTCGCTGACATTGACGCGGCGGCGACTAATTTGGCGGCCAAGCTCAAGGCTTTAGGGTATGGACCGGGCGCCCTGATCGGCATTCACACCGGCCAATCCCCTGACACCGGTATTGCCCATATGGCAGTCTGTAAACTTGGTGGTGTTGCCGTTACCTTGTCCCAGTTGTACGGCCCCGACACCATAAAGCACGCGATGAATGACTGTGCGCTTCCGGTTATTCTGACCACGGATGCGGCCTGGTCGCCCTTGCGTGCAAGCCTTGCCGAAGACGTCCCGCATCTGCGCCACGTCCTGTGCCGCGACCCTGCGCCGGACGAGCACGATCTCGGGCTGAGCCTTGAAACCCCGGCCCCGGCTGACTTTGAGCCAGCCTACACAGGTCGCGATGATCCAGCGCTGCTGATGTACACCTCCGGTTCGACCGGAAAGCCCAAGGGTATTTTGCACGCGCATCGGGTACTGGCGGCATACGCGCCTTCGATCAATCTGTTCTTCAACCTTGCGATGGAAGACGAGGACGCGGTCTACTACTCACCCTCGGACTGGGCGTGGGTTGGCGGACTGCTGGATATGCTGTTTCCAGCCTGGATGGCAGGCCGCCCCGTGGCAACCAGTCTGGCGCGATTCAAGGCAGAACAGGCCTACGCTTTCATGGAGCGGCACCGCGTCACGCATGTCTTCCTCGCACCAACGGCCATCAAACGGCTGGCGCAGACAGCGCACCCAAATCAGCATTATGACCTGAACCTGCGTGTCATTTGTACCGGCGGTGAAGCGTTGGCGGCGGAAACGTTACAATGGGTGGAAACCCGGCTGGGCGCGGTCTGTAATGAGTTTTACGGCATGACCGAGGTCAATCACCTGATCGGCAACTGCGCGGCTTTGTTTCCGCGCAGGCCGGGTTCCATGGGGCGGGCTTATCCCGGCCACGATGTCAGACTGGTTGACGCTCAGGGCAACGAAGTGGCCGAGGGCGAGGAGGGCGAAATCGTCACGCCAGACACTTCCCCAACCCGCTTTCTGGGCTACTACCGTGATCCGCAAAAAACTGCAGAAATGAGCCTTGGGGCGTTTTTGCGTACCAACGATATCGCGGTCCGAGATCGCGATGGATACTACTGGTACAAAGGCCGGTCGGACGACCTGATCAAGTCGTCAGGCTTCCGTATCGGACCGGCAGAGATCGAAGAATGCCTGCTTGCCCATTCTGCCGTTGCAGAGGTGGCAGTGATCGGCAAGCCCGACCCCGACCGTGGCGCCATCGTCAAGGCTCTGATCAAGCTGCACGTCGGGGTGAGTGGTGACACCGTGCTAGCAGACACCCTCCGCCACCATGTCCGTGACGCGCTGGGCGGTTACAAGGCACCCCGAGAAGTTGTCTTTGTGACAGATTTTCCCATGACGTCGTCCGGAAAGATCAATCGACGCCTTCTCCGTAAGGCCGAGCGTAACCCACAAACCTAAGCATCGCCCGGAAAGCGACCTTCGAGGAAAACAGGGAAACAGAACCAATGGAAACTGATAGCGTGCCAAAGTACGAGCGTACCTACCGCTCGATCCTCAAACGACTGAAAGACGGGCATTATCCAGTTGGTGGACGCGTGCCGACCGAAGTGGAATTGGCCGGGCAATTCGGTGTGAGCCGGGTAACCATCCGACGCGCGCTCGATATGCTGATTCAGGATGGTTACGTCGAGAGCCGCCAGGGTAGCGGCTACCGGGTGATCACGCTGACGCCAGCCTCCGACACCTGTCTGACGTCCTTTACCGACGCCATGTTGCGGGCGGGTCTCGAGCCGCGGTCCAAGTTCATTTCGATCGATCACTTTGCACCCGATGACCCCAGTCTTGCGGCGCTGCCTGCTGAGTTGAGAGCGCTGCCGGTCACGCGTGTTGTGCGGCTGCGGCTGGTGGATAATCGGCCCAGCATGCTCGTCCAAACTTACGCGCCAACCCAGTATCTCGACGGCGCGCGCCCGGAAGATTTTCCCGAGCTTGGCCCCAATCAGTCGATCCTGCGCATCCTGAGTGACCGTTTCGCTCTGACATGGTCGGCGGCTTGTGAGGACATCAGCCCGATTCTGGCTGACGCGCCGCTGGCAGAGATGTTTGCCATGCCGGTGGGCCAGCCGCTGCTCAAGCAAGCGTGCTCGGCTTTCGACGATGACGGCAAAATCGTCTTCCATGAAGAAGTGCTTCGCATGGGGTCTGTGAGCTTTAACCTTGCGCAATCGACACGCCAGCTTCGGCACACCAGTCCAATCGCACAGGAGCTGTAGTATGTCCGCCCAACAAGGCTTTGAACCCCTATCCAAAGCTCTGATCGAAGAACGCCTGAAACTGCCGACAGACCAGCCGGTGCGTTTGCTTATTGATACTGACACGGCGAACGAGATTGATGACCAATACGCCGTAGCCTGGGCATTGCTTTCGCCCGACCATATGACGGTGGAGGCCGTGACAGCCGAGCCGTTTTCCTTCGCTCATCATAAGCCCGGCCTGCTCGCCGCCGAACAAGCGATTGAGAGCGGCAAGGCTTATTCAGAATATTTGGTGGGCGGGTTCCAAGGCTGGATCGAGCGCCTGCACGCACAGGGACGGCGGGCGGCAGACCTAAACTTCACCTTGCCCGATGAAGGTATGGAGCTGAGTTATCAGGAAATCATCACGATCTTCGACAAGATGAAGGAACCTCATGCGGGCCGGGTATTCCGCGGGGCGACCCGGTACATGGCCCATGAAACCGACATCGTCGAATCCGAGGCTGTTGACACCATTATCGAGCTCGCCCGAAAGACCGACCAGTCGCTGTACATCGCGGCTATGGGCTGCGTCACCAACATCGCTTCGGCCATCCTCAAAGCGCCTGATATCCGAGAGAATATTGTGGTGATTTGGACCTCATCCTTCCCGTCTCACGCACCGCACAACAATCGACCTTCGCTCAATCTGGTTCAAGATGTCCACGCATCGCGGCTGCTGTTCGACTGCGGCGTACCCCACGTTTACCTGCCCGGTTATCACGTGGGTGCGCAGCTCAAGATTTCGTTCGCTGAAATGCGGGATTACGTGAAGGGACAAAGCGACGTTGCTGACTACCTGTTTCACCTGTTCACGCACAATCCGCTGCACGACATGTTCGCGATAACCAACAGGGAGAAGCGGACTTGGGTCATCTGGGACATCATTAACATCGCCTGGCTGATCAACCCAAGCTGGGTTGCCACCTTCATGACCACGTCGCCGAAGCTGACGGACGACCTGTTCTGGGCGAAAAGCGATGACCGGCATCCGATGCGGGAAGCTTATGATGTGCAGCGGGATGAAATCTTCCTCGATTTATGGAACAAGTTGGGGCAGGCCTACCGGAGTCCGTGATCGCACTGTCGTTGCTTGGGTGCTGCGATCCTGATTTTTGACCAGACCATCTAGGAAACAACAGTGCTTACCGTATTTGTCGTCCTGCTATTGCTTATCGCTGCCTTGGAGTTGATCAAGGGCCTCAGCGCCAACGGCACGCCGCCCGTCCTGCAGCGTTTTTCCTGGCAGATGGATCTCGCCTACTTCATGTGGTCCACCATTGGCGCGATGCGCGTGGTGGCCGGACTGGCCATCGCTGGTTCTGCGCTGCTGGTCCCAGCGGCGGATCGCCTGAGCATGGTTCTCTGGGCTGTGCCACTGCTGGCGCTCTGGTTGGGGGTCTATTGGTTGTTCAATCGTTGGTGGGTTGGCCGGATCAAGTTTCCGCTGATCACGCAGAAAACCTTCGTTGGCGCTGCTGAAAACAAGGTCGATCTTGGGCTGCAAATCATTGGGGTTGTCGTTGACGGCGAGGCCAAGGCCTTCCCGGCAAATATGGTCTACTGGCACCACCAAATCCCCGATACCGTCGGCAACAAGCCGCTGTGGATCACGTACTGTGGCCTGTGCCAGAGTGGCCGGGTTTATGACACCGTGGTTGATGGCCGACCGCTGACGCTGACACTGGTTGGCGCGGTTTCCTTCAATGCCACCTTCCGGGACAGTGAAACCGGTACCTGGTGGCGGCAGGAGACCGGTGAGGCCGCAAAAGGACCGCTGAAGGGACGCGTTCTTGAGGATTACCCCTGTGAGCAGATGACCTTGGGTAATTGGCTGACAAAGTACCCTGAGTCGCTGGTCTTGCAGTATGACCCGACCTTCACGCACCGATACGAGTTCTTCGGCAAGCTGCTCAACTACGAGGCCAGCAAACCCGCCTGGCACATGGTCGGTTCGCCGCCTTTGGTCATTGGCGTCGACTTGGGCGAGCACGCCCGCGCCTACGACTGGTCCCAGTTGCAGGGAAGGGGTCTCGTGCAGGATCAAGTCGGAGACCATGCCCTGCTCGTTCTGGTCGACCCTGACCAGACGTCCGGGTTTGTGTACGACCGCAGGCATGGCGCTGAAATTCTGGAATTCGAGCGCACTGAAGCGGGTATTCGTGACCTCGGAACAGGGTCCATGTGGAACCATTTCGGCCAGTGCACAGAGGGCGCACTTAAGGGGCAGCAGCTGACTTTGGTGCAAAGCTATCAGCAATTCGTCCGCAGTTGGATTACCTTTCACGGCAATACCACGTTTTACGAGTTCTGATTGGCGTCGTCGCGTCTTGGCGTCGTTAGCGTTGGTCCGCCAACTGGCGGTCAACTTTCGTCAGCGCGTAGGCTTTTGTGCCCGCCAGCGATAACGCCTGATCGTCCTCCAGCACTGTAAAGCTGACATCAACCCGCCGGTTGATCCTGAAGTTTTCGCGAAGGCTGAGCCGCAGTTGCGGTTCCATCAGCGGCAGTAACCGCGCAGCAGGGCCAACAAAGACCACGGGGAAAGCATCGAAGATGGAAAACAGCGAGGCCAGGGCAAAACCAAGCGCCTTTGCAGCGTCCAGCACAGCAGCTTTTGCCGCTTGATCCCCGGCTTCGGCGCGCTGATAGATTGCCGTGATGTCATCGTTGCTGACGCGGTCTGCGATCAACTCGCTGGTGGGCAATCCCTGTGAGCGCCGGAGAATAGCGTAGTCGCTGGCGTAAGCCTCGATGCAGCCTTGCTTACCGCACCGGCACTTCGCGCCTCCGGCGATGTAAGGCAAATGACCCATTTCCGCGGCACTGGAACTGTTGCCGACAAAGGCTGTTCCCTCACGATAAAGACCCAGGCCAATCCCGTAGGACATCAGCACGGCAGCAAAGCTATTTTCGGCAAAACCATTTCGGGCGTGGATTCCCTGAGCCATCATCGCAGCATCGTTCGCGACAAAAACCGGGATTCCCATCTCTTGTTCAATGAGTTGTGGGAAGTTCAGGGCATCATCGAAAACAACCGGAGACCACAATATCTCGCTGTGTTCGGCGGTGGTTACGCCCTGGATAGAAATGCAGAGCTTTTCGATTGCAACGTCTGAGGCGTGAGCGGCTTGGGCGACCAAATCCTGCACCAGCTTGGACAGATGGTGCCCGTCCAGGTTCTGGATGACTTGGGCGGAGGATGTCTGACTCACCGCCTCCCCTGCAAAATTGATCACTTCGACCACCACGCCATTGAAGGTCATTATGCAGGTTGCAACGTAGGAATGCTGTCCAGAAAGTTGCAAATTGACCCTCGGTCGACCGTAACCGGTATTGCTGGCCGGTTGCTCAGTAGCGACCTCTAAAGCCCCTTCTTCAATGAGCTGGTTGGTGATGTTGGTGAGGGTAGGCGCGCTCAGTTGAAGGGCCTCGGCCAAGGCTGCACGAGACAGGGGCCCGTTGGCTCGCAGGCAACTCAGCACCGCAAATCTGTTGTTTGAGCGCAGGACGTGCGTTGCCAAGCTCGTTGTTCGCGTCCGAGTCACGCCGCTCCGCCTCCCTGACAGCCCCGAATTAACGCCATGAAAAAACAGGACTGCCCGTGTGCTGTCCAGTAAGACTTCAAAGTTTACGGTCGAAATCGAGAATAAGCAGTCGGTCTGGCAGGGCGCTTTGAGCGGATTTGGCTTTCAGCGCCTATCGGCGTGATATGGATTAATGCAAAAGACATAATTATGCTGCCCCGCACGCAATATGCAGAATGGTTGACTTATGTCTGATTCAGAAACGCCATCCAACCCGCCCCAGCCTCCCGCCTTTCGCCGAAAAGTCGCAAGGGAAATGGCGATTGCTGCGCTTGTGAGCCTGATCTTGATCCAGTTCAGCGGGATGCTGGGCCCGCTCGGGCTGGTGCTGATCCCAATCAGCATTTGGTTTGAATGGTTCGACACCTTTTTCCACGAGTTCGGCCATGCCTTGGTTGTCTTGGCCAGCACAAGCGAAATTCTGGAGTTCAACCTTTACTGGGATGGCGGCGGCAGCGTGTCATATATGCTCAACAGCGCGGCCTTTCCCATCGGCTGGGTTGGCTATGCCATGCCGCCTTTGGTTGGTGCCTTCCTTTATTGGGAAGCCAATGACCGCGGGTTGGAAACGCAAGGCACCTTGCTTGCCGTTGCCATCGTCTTGACCCTTGCCTTGTTATTGTTGCCCAAGGCAGACCCCGCAACAACCCTGTCTATCGGGGCCATCCTTGTTCTGAGCCTGCTCATGCTCGCGCTGATCTGTGCAACGGTGCTCAAACGATACATTCCCGTAGACTGGGTGCAGCGGATCGTAGCGGCAACGATGATTACCGGTGGACTGCGCTCAGTTTCCTACCTCTTTGGTTTTGGCGAGTACTCAGACGCCGCAGGTCTGGCCGTATTGACTGGCGTGCCAGAGGCCGTCTGGGTAGCAAGCTGGTTGGCGTGGACAGCCCTATGTGTTGGTGTGGTTTTTTGGCTTGAGGTCCGTGATCGCCGAAAACGGTGGTTCAAGGCACAGACCCTCTGAACACCGTGATCAGGGCATACATTCGGCTCAGCTGCTCTAATCAAGCGGGCCAAAGGCAGGGGAACGATGAATCAAAAGACCTATAGAGTGGCCGTTGTTGGCCTAGGTGCCGTTGGAACCCGCATGATCGGGACCATGCAAAACCACGATCGCTTTGAGCCCGTCATCGGGTTTGATGCGTCGGCATCTGCACTATCAGCGTTCCGTGAACAGGCACCTGACATCAGCAGCACCAACGATTTTGAGGCTGTGCTTTCCCGAGATGACATCGACGTCCTGTACGTCAGCACACCGCCAAAATCGCACGCTGAGTATGTCCGTCACGGCATTGCGAAAGGGTGGAGGATCTTCTGTGAAAAGCCCCTTGGGGTCGATATCGAAGACAGTACAGGGCTCACCCGAGAAATGAACGCCAGTGGCTTGGAGCAGGCTGTCAATTTTGTCTATTCCGGCGCGCCCGCCGCGCTCCGCGCCAAACAGCTGATTGATGAAGGCACCATCGGTGACATTGTGGGAGCCGAACTCGATGTACGTTTGAGCCGCTGGCCGCGCGCATTTCAAGCCCATGCGCACTGGTTATCAACACGGGCCGAAGGCGGTTTCACCCGAGAAATGATCTCGCACCACGCCTATTTGACGCTGCTCTTACTGGGAATGCCAAGCCTGAGCGGTCCGGTTTTAGCGCGATTTGAGCCGCCGCAGGAAGGCTCAGAAACCGTCATGCTGGCAATTTGGGATACGGCCTTGGGTCGAGTGACGGTTTCGGGTGTCGTCGGGGGCGAGCGGCATGACACGGCGAGCTATAGAATTCTGGGCAGCAAAGGGTGTCTGAGGTTCGATAACTGGTACAATCTGATCCTTGAAAGTACAGCGGGCACTGAAACGGTTCTGGACGCAAACCAGCACTTGCCAATCGCTGCCTATCACGGACAGTTGGATCAGTTGGCGGTCCAATTTGATACCCGTCAGCAGAGGCTCGCATCCTTCAATGATGCTCTCGCCATCCAGAAACTGATTGAAGAAATGGTGGCCTGACCGCGCGGCGTACGCGCTCAAGTCGCGGTCTGCCGGGCGGCGCTGTGAAGGGCGCACCGCCCGGCCTTGACGTCAATCAAGGCGTCAAAAGCACTTTGCCGCCGCGTCCTGACTCTCCTGCCCGAGTCACCGCTTTGGCGATGTCTTCAAGCTTGAAGCGGGCGTCGATGGTCGATTTGATGCTGCCGCCTGCGATGAGCGGGATGATCGTGCCAAACGCTGTTTGTTTGTCTTCGGGAGAAGCGGTTTCAAACCATTTGGCCAATCAAAAGCCTTTGACACGAATATCGTTGAAAATGACTTTGGACAGATCCAGTGAAGGTTGCTGCATTGACAGCAAGCCATAGGAAGCAAGGGTTCCGCCGAAGCACAGGGTTTGTAACATCCGGGAAAAGGTTTCTCCACCCACGCTGTCAATGCCGTAAACAATGTCAGCGCCGCCGGTCGCCGCTTGCGCCTCGTCAACCAGATTGGGCCCATCGACCAGAACAACAGTTGCACCCAGTGACTTAAGCTCAGGGGCCAGCTTTCGCGTCGCACCGCGTTGATCGTATTGATGCCCCTCTGCGCCGCCAATTGAATCAGGTATTCGCCAACCGCTGAATTCGCCGCACTCTGGATGATCCAATCGCCCTCTTTCAGGTCTGTTATTGCGGTGAGAAGTAAATGAGCGGTCATGGGGTTGATGACTGCCATGGACAGTTGGTCCAGATCGCCATCGGGAACAGGGATGAAAGCCTGTGCCGGTGCTGTAATCTCTTCGCGCCATGTGCCGCCAACACCTGCCAGCAATACCTTTTGGCCTGCCTGCAAATGACTGACACCTTCACCAATCTCCACCACCGCACCGACGCCTTCGGCACCCGGGGTCGACGGAAACGTTGCCATGGTGCCGTACAGACCGGCAATCTGAAGCAAGTTGGACGGGTGAATGGGGGTCGCCAGAACCTGCACGCGAACTTCACCCGCCCGCCGGCGCACGCGAGGGTACTTCCTTGATCTCAAGGACGTCGGCTGGATTACCAATCCGGTTGTATTCGATGACTTTCATAAGGTCTTCCAGTGTCTCAATTGTTAGCATATTCTGTATATAAGAGCGCAAAAGAGCGATAACATAGCGGTTTCTTGTGAAGTTAATTGCTAAAACAGCAATAATCATCCCTTGGAGATTAGGATCAATGGACCAGCTACGCGCTATCAGTTGTTTCATCAAAGTAGCCGAACTGAGAAGCTTTGCCGAAGCTGCGCGGGCTCTGGGTGTACCCGCTTCGTCGGTATCTCGCCGCCTGCAAGATTTGGAGGAGGAGTTGGGCGTGATTCTACTCAGCCGAACGACCCGCGTGGTACGCCTGACTGAACTAGGCCAACTCTACCTCGATCGGGTTCGACCGACCCTCGATGATCTGCGCTATGCGAATGAACTGGTGAAACATCACCTGGATTCCCCAACAGGGACGCTTCGGATTTCAGCGCTTGCCGGGTATGGCGAATACCGGCTTGTCCCGGCGCTGCGTCGCATGCGGCAGCGTTACCCGGGGCTTGTCGTTGATCTGGATTTGACCGATCAGGTGACGGATTTGACCAGTGATGAAATCGATATTGCCATTCGAGCCACAGCAAGTCCGCCGCAGCGGGCAATTGCGCGGCGGCTGAACAGCAATCAATACGTACTGGTCGCGGCTCCGGCTTATCTGTCAAAGCATGGATATCCCCGCTGTCTCGACGACCTCCAGAACCACCGAACACTCCTTTACCGCGGCCCTGACCGCATCGTTTACTGGCAAGCCAAGACCGCCGGCGGATGGGCAGAAATCAAGACCAATCCCACGTTCATCTGCAACATCGGTAAGGAGCTGGTTGCCGAGGCGGAGGCTGGGAATGGGCTGGCGGTCGTTCCCGGCTGGGCGATCAAAGAGCAGGTCGCCAGCGGACTTCTGCAAATACTCATCCTCGAAGACAGTAAATTGGCTTTGTCCCGCAACGAAGAAACCGGCACCTATCTCCTCTACCTTCAGCCAAAATACCGACTGATGAAAACCAAAGTCGCGGTTGATTTCTTGGTGCAGGAGCTGACGGAAGGGGATGAGGCAGGATAGCTCTGAAACACCGTCGCGACGCCTTGGGACCTATCAGGACGCGATCAACTCAGACCGCGCCCCCGGCTTTTCTTCGTGCCGCCCTGTTTGTTCGGCGGTAGTGATCAGGCCGTTGGATCGTCACAGTAGAAAGCCAGCTTGTTACCTTCCGGGTCTCTGACATAGGCGTAGTGCGTGGGGCTGTTTGCCACTCGGGGGCCGGGAGCGCCATCCTGAAGGCCACCACTGTTTCCTGCGATCTCGTAGATATCGTGCAGTATCTGAAGCGTTGGCACTGGCAGCGCGACCATCGTGCCGTTTCCAGCCGTTGCGGGTTTTTTGTCAAAGGGACCGGTGACATAGAACTCAGAACGACCGCCGGTTTCAGGGTTGCCATAGGCCACGTAACGCTCCTTGGTTTTGACTTTCTGATAACCAAGCGGCGCGAATACAGCATCGTAAAAGCTTAAGGACCGAGCCAAGTCGTTTGTACCGACCATAAGATAACCAATCATTGCGGCATTCCTCTCCTTGAAAAACAGTGAGCTCCACAGTGACTCAGGTTCGTGCCCAGACCAAGGGCTAAAGGCCCATGCGCCGGTCAGACCGAGGGGCCAGCCGGGTTAAACCGACCTGAAGCCGTCACCGTTCCGGGATATATGAATAGGCATATATGTCCCGTCATGGTAATTTTTGGCAATAAGTTCTGGTGGGGAAAGTAAAGCAATTGACGACACGCGTGTACAGTTCGACCCGGCAGTTCAACGCTCGGGTTCGAAAGCGTTTGAACCTCGATAATCCGACCATTTCTGAGGCTGCAGAGCGGGGCAAGATCGCGGATTTACCCGCAGGTGGGATCGGTCGCGCAGATGGTGGCAAGGCGTGGGACCCGGCCTGGTTTTCGTTCTTGCAGGAAGACTGCCCCGAGACCGTAAACCCCTCGCTTTGGCGCCACGCGCAGTTGAATGCGATCAGTGGGTTGTTCGAAGTCACGGACGGTGTTTGGCAGGTGCGGGCTGCCGACTATGCCAATATGAGCATCATTGCGGGTGCCAGCGGTTGGATCATCGTTGATCCGCTACTGACTCGGGAAACCGCTCAAGCCTCGCTCAAGCTGGTCAACGACACCTTGGGCCACAGGCCGGTGAGCGCGGTTCTGGTGACGCACACGCACGCGGATCATTTCGGTGGTTTGGGCGGCGTTGTGGGCGAGGGGGACGACATTCCGATTTACGTGCCCGAGGAATTCATGAACTACGCCGCGGCTGAAGGTGTGCTTGGCGGCAATCACACCTCGCGGCGAGCCATCGACCAGTTTGGCCTTGCCCTGCCATTTGGACCCGAGGGGCTGGTCGACGGTGGCATTGGTAAAACGGTGGCGCGCGGCTATCGCGGTTTCCGTGAGCCGACGCGGGAAATCGGTGAGAACGAGCCTTCGGTCCATATCGATGGTGTCGCCTTCGAGTTCCTGATGGGCTCCGGCACAGAGGCCCCTGCAGAGTTTACCTTTTTCCTGCCCGAGCAAGGCGTGCTGTGCATGGCCGAGGTTTGCACGCAGACCCAGCACAACCTGCTGACCCCAAGGGGTGCGGAAGTACGCGATGCTCGGCTGTGGGCGCGGGTAATCGACGAAGCGCTCGTCCGGTTCGGAGACCGCACACAGGTCCTGATCAATTCACACAACTGGCCGGTCTGGGGACGGGAGTTGGTGCAAGAATTCATGTTGGAACAGCGGGATATCTACAAATATATCCATGACCAAACCCTGCGTTTGGCCAACCATGGCATGACCATCAAGGAGGTTGGACAAGCCCTGCAGGAACCGGATTTCGCCTGTGAGGCGCTGCATGTTCGGGGCTACTATGGGATGCTCCCTTTCAACGCCCGCGCGGTCTATCAGAAGTATTACGGCGCCTTCGATGGCCGTCCGGTTGACCTCAATCCGCTGTCGCCTGCAGCGGAAGGTGAGCGCTATCTTAAGGCGCTGGGTGGCGAGCAAAGGGTGCTTGAACTGGCTCGGGAAGCGGTGGAGCAGGACGACCTGCAGTGGGCGGCAACGCTGGTCAATCATGTGGTCTTTGCCGGAGACCCCAGCCAGGAAGCCAAGTCGCTGCTGAGTGAAATTTACCGCAACATGGCTTACCGCGCGGAAAGCGGGATCGAGCGCAATATCTGCCTCGCTGGCGCTCAAGAACTAGAGCAGGGTGTCAGGGCGCTGCCTGCTGCCGGTGGCCGGAATGCAGAGCTGGCCGCCACCCTTTCACTCAAGGACTGGCTGGACGCCTACGCCATTCGCCTCAATCCCGACCGCGCACGGGGTGAGGCCTTCAGCCTGCTGCTCCAACTGCCGGAGGGCCATGCCCTTGTGACGGTGGCACGGCAGACCGAGTTCGCGCGCATCGGCGCCACCCCGGCAGACCCGCCGGGCGTCACGGTCACGGCAACCCGGCAAGCGCTGGAGGCGCGCATGAATGGTCAGCCCGGCGAGATCCATATTGACGGCGACGAGGCGCTGTTCGACCGCTGGTTAGCGCTGCACGACAGCTTTGACCTTTGGTTTGAGATTGCAACGCCGTGAAGACCCTCGACTTCGATTTTGTCATCGTTGGCGGCGGTGCTGCGGGCTGTGTTCTGGCGGCCCGGCTCGCGCAGGATACCGAGGCCTCCGTCGCTCTGGTCGAGCGTGGGCGGAAGGACAGTAATCCGTGGATTCACATCCCAGCGACCTTCTTCAAGGCGATCCAGAGCCAGGATGTTGAAGCCCAGACCTCCGAGCCTGACCTGACCCTCGAAAACCGCGCTTTTGTCGTGCCGCAAGGCCGAGTGCTTGGCGGGGGAACGTCCGTCAATGGCATGATCTATATGCGCGGTCAGGCCCGCGACTACGACGACTGGGTGAGCGACTTTGGTTGCCAAGGATGGGGGTACGCCGATGTTTTGCCGGTGTTCAAACGTCAGGAGCGGAATTCCCGCCTCGGCGATGACCCGTTCCATGGCGCGAACGGCCCGCTCATCGTTGATGATCCCAGCACAAAGCATCCGGTAACTCAGCAGATCATTGACGCAGCTGTCGCCTGCGGTTTGCCGCTCAATACAGATTTCAACGGCGCTCGGCAGGACGGGGTCGGGTGGTATCAGGTTACAGCCCACAAAGGGCGACGCCAGTCGGCAGCCACTTGTTTTCTTAGGCCTGCGCTGGGTCGGGAAAATCTGTCGCTGTTAACCGGGATGGATGTTTCAAGACTGCGGATCGAGGGCCGGCGGGCCTGTGCCGTTGAGGCTTTTGACGGCGATGGAGCGCCGGTGCTCATCAAGGCGCGGCGCGAAATCGTGCTGACCGCAGGGAGCTTTCAGTCTCCCAAGCTGCTGCTGCTCTCCGGCATCGGGCCCAAGCAGCATCTGGACCGCCACGGCATCGACGTTATCGAAGACGCGCCCGCGGTCGGCGACAACTATCAGGACCACGTTGGCGCACCGCTGACCGCGCGCATGAAAGACAGCGTCGGCCTGCACGGCGCTGATAAAGGATTGAAGGCCTTGGGCCATGGCCTGAACTATGTCCTGCGGCGGCGTGGCCTGCTGACGACCAACCTGCTGCAGGGCGGGGCTTGTGTCGATACTGGCGGCAGCGGCCGTCCGGATGTGCAGTACAATATTGCCCCGTTTGCGCCGGGTCGGCCGGGCATGCCGCCGCTGGACTTTCACGCGCTGCAAATTCACCCTATGACTATGCGACCCAAGAGCCGGGGGCGGCTGGGGCTGAGATCATCCAACCCCCGTGACTCCCTGCGGTTTCAAGCAGAGGCGCTGGGGCACGCGGAAGACCTTGAGGTCTTGCGCCGCGGTGTGCGGCTGGCGCGTGATATCCTTAATCAGGCTGAAATGCGTGAGTTGGTGGCAGAGGAGGTATGGCCCGGCCCAGGGATCAGCGTGGCGCAGGGTTCTAACAACCTTGACGACGCAATCCGGGAACAGGCGCGGACGATCTACCACCCCTCGGGGACGTGCCGCATGGGGGGAGACAGCAAGGCTGTGCTTGATCCGCAGTTGCGGGTCCGTGGCATCGACGGGCTCCGAGTTGCCGATTGCTCGGTCATGCCGGCGCTGGTGTCGGGCAACACCGGCGCTCCAACCATGATGATCGCCGACCAGTGCGCTGACCTTATCCTCGCAGACGCCGGTGCGCGCTGACCGCGGAAGGTGTGGGCGGTCAGCGCGGTCAGGATAGCGGCTTAGAAGTCGTAGAAGCTGGTTTCAGGGTGGAAGGTGATCCACGAGCGAATGTATTGCTGGTAGCTCTGCAACTGGGTGAGCTGTTTACCCTTCATCTTGCCCGCGAGGCACGTGCCGAACCAGTTCCAAGTCGAGCCGGTCTGTTCGTCGATCATGCCGTCTTCGCTGGGCTTGAAGTCCAGAGCCTCGCCGTCAACATCTCGCAAATAGGCCGCCGCCGATGTCCGTTCCGGGTCAGTGGTCACAACGATTTTTGCACCGCCGAGGTCATCATTGACCATCCCGCGCGACTTGAGCTGCTCCCAGTCGTAGCCGCGAGCGGTGCCTTTGCTCTCAACACCGATGACCAGCGCCGGTGTTTCCTGCATGTGCCAGGCTGGCTTGGTCGCTTCAAACCGGTGCAGTTTGTTGATGAAGTTGTAGCGCCGGGTGAACGCGGGGTCGTACTGCAGAACCAGGCTCGAAGGGTACTTCTCGAGCCAGTTGCCCAGCGTCATCTGCTCGGATGCCACGTCTTCCAGAACCCGGCCCGCCAGCTTGCCCTTCGCGGCCTCGCCGGTTTCCTGCCGCCACCATGTACCGGTCTGGTTGTCCTTAAAGGTGGCGTTGAAAGAAATCGCACCGATCAGCTTGAAGTCGAGTGCCTGACCATCGACGGTGCTGTCGTAGACCCGGCCACTGCGGCACAGACCACAGTACGTCACCCAGACCGGCAAGTCGGCAACCTGATCGACGATTTGGTGGTGGAATGTGATCATGTTGACGGGAAAAGCCTTTTGCTCGCCGCCGTGGTCCACACCGATCACCTGCAGATCGAGATCAAGCTCGTTTTCCGTGGCTGTGGCAAACACCTTTTGGGTGATTGCGGGGAATTTGACCCGCCCGTTCCAGAGTTTCTCAAAGATCCAGAAGACACCGAACCAAGCCAGGCCAAGGGGCACAGCGCCGCCGATCATGACCCACCGTGCGTTGCCTGAGGCCAGAACCACCATCGCAACCAGTGCAATGATCAGCACCACCCGGATCAGCATGATGTTTGACCACATGAAGCGGGCAAGGTGCATCTGGCCGGGCAGTTTCTGCAGGATGGGAGGGGTGCCGTTTGCGCTCAGGCCCTTGGTCAACTCCGCCAAAACAAGTCCGATGAGAACAATAAAATAAACGGTAAGCAGCATGCGTCCCTCCTTTTGAAAATGCCTTAGCCCTCTGGCGGCTGGCGATTGCTTGTTGCGGAATCGAGAATGCGGTCGAGCAGGGCAATCAGCGTTGCTTTTTCCGCCTCGGTTAACGACTGGTCTATCTGGCTGAAGTAGGAAACGATGGCAGGCAGCGCGGCTTCAACCTCGTGTCGACCCTCTTCAGTCAGCTCGAAGTTCTTAACCCGGCGGTCGTCGCCGCTGGGCAGGGATCGCACCATCCCGCTGCGTTCAAGATCAGCGAGGCCACGGCTGGTCTGTGCCTGATCCGCTAAGCTGAAGTCGACCAAATCCTTCTGCCGGGAGTTTCCGAAGGCATAGAGCAGCGAAACCACGCGCCATTCAACGATATTGAACATGGTCACAGACGCAAATTCGGCCGTCGTAGCGCGCGTCAAAAGCGTGCTCATTCGATGGATGATCTTGACCAGAAAGCTGGCGCTTTGCGGTAAAGTTTCGCTGTCGATGTTGTGGAATTTCATGGGTTTGCGACGCTCCGCGGAATGCGTGTCGGGGTAACATGATTTCACATATATGTTCAATCATATAAATCTGACGCGCGGTCAGGATTGAACCGCGACCTCCCGGGTGCTGGCAACAAAGACCGTGTGGCTTGATGCCGAGGATTTTGTCAGGGCATACTTCCCCCCTGGTTCGGCCCTAAAGATTGAAGAAATCCTCATCGACCCAACAACGGCAAAACCATCAGTCAAAGTTGGTTTTTGCGGTTCTGGAAGGATCAATTGCCATGCACCCGCATCCTGCATTTCGTCAGGCAACGAGGGATACAAATCTGCGTTTTGCCGCTCAGACAGGCTTTGGCATGCTGTGCGTTCCGTTTGAAGGTGAAACGCTGGTGAGCCATCTGCCTTTCCATCTCAATCCCGAAAGCGACGAGTTCGACCTGCACCTCGCGCAGAACAACGCGATTGTTTCCACCGGCCTCGTGAAGACGACAGCGACCCTCGTGATTCAGGGGCCCCACGGCTATGTCTCACCCGATTGGTATCAAGCGCCCCATCAGGGTCCGACGTGGAACTATGTGGCTGTCCACATCAAGGGGACTGTGGTCCTGCAAGACCGTCAAGAATTACGCAGGATCGTGAGTGAACTCACGACAGAATTTGAGATGAGAGTGAACGGCAAATCCCCATGGCGCAGTGAAGATATCAAAGATAAGCCCATGGACGGCCTGATGGCCCAAATTGTTCCCTACCGCTTCCAGATCGAAGCGGTCGAAGGAACGTGGAAACTTGATCAAACCCAGCCGCCAGAGTCCCGGCTTAACGCTGCGGCCGCGGTTGAAAACTCACCCACTGGTCTCGATACCAAGGCCCTGGCCGACTTCATGCGGGGGACGATCTCCGAGGAATAGAGCACTTTCGGCTCTTGATTGTCCGGGTCTGGACCATCGTTGAAACAGTGGTTCATGTTTGAGTCATGTTTGATTGGGTGAGGAAACCCAGCACAGTACGGTTGTCTTTACCGCAAACGAGTTCGCATAATCGTAACGATATCAACCAAAGAGAGAAAACACCAAGAATGGTTTTTCTTTTCAGATAGATGCCGTGACCAAACCGAGATTCTTACCTCACAGAAACCCATCCGGTTTGCGTGCCTGTGGCTGGCAAATTAAACCTTCAACCACCCTGCAGAGTTCTGTCCGGAGCCGTCCCCAGGGATGCCTATCGTGCAACAGCCACCACGCAAGTCGATACGATCGTTTGCTTCTTTCTTTGGTCTCGCAGCAGGTGCTGTGGGTGGGTCTGAGCTGGCTCAAGCAGTCGGCGATGAGACGGCCTCGCCGATGACGCTCCTGCCCGAACACTACGCGTTGATGGAAAACGGCCTGTTGCTCATTACCGACGAGTTGGCCCAGGCCTCGATCTCCAGCCTGCCATTGATGGGATCGGTGCGAGCCCAGTGGCTTTCCGACCTGACCCCGATCACTACGATTGATGGCACCGTTGCTGAAGCCACACCGGCCCAGACCCTGTCGATCACTGAGGGCCAAGCGCCACGCCTGTCTGAGCAGCTTGAGTTGCAGACGCATGAAGTTGCGCAGTTACCTGATGAAGAGAATGCTGATTTTTCCCTTGGCTCGTTGGTTGCCATAACACCACTGGGGATGGTTCTGCTCAGCAAGCTAACCCGGAGCGATGACCTTGGAGAGGACCAAGGCAGCATTGAGGAAAGCGCCCCACCAAGCCTGTCGAACCAAGCACCTGAAATTTTGGAGGCCGATGCGATTGGCAGAATGGGTCGTGATGTATTTGGAAATGCTTGGTCATCCGATTTTGATACAAGCGGTCCATTCTTAAATGCGGCAGGACAGGTGATGCCGAGTAGCGAACCATCCGTGTGGCCTTATGCTCGTGCAACTGATGTTGATGGTGACGCTTTGGTATGGGCACTGACGGGGGTCAGTTCCACCGACTACACAGGGTATGACAGTGACTATGACTCACCGTCTGAGTTGCTCGCTGAGTTCGACATTTACTGGAGCGATGCAGGATCGGCCTACTTCATTTGGTCCGATGAAATTCAAAATTGGTACGACGGTATTTCAAGCAGTCTTCTTGCTTCTGATACCTGGACTTGGGAAATAACCGTTTCTGATGGAAATGGCCTCACTGATACCGCATCAATCTCACTCGATTTCCCATAGCGGCCCCATCGCTGCTATCGTACAGACTTGAAGATATTAAACAGGCGGTAAAAAAAGCAGTACAGAGCGTAGGGCGTGCGCCAATTTGGGTCATCCTGCCATTTGGTATCGAGCTTGATTTCAATACGGTCTACATCTGCTGTCCGCATCTTATTTCCTGTCACAAAATGCGTACCGGCGCGTTGAGGCGAGAGCATTTCATTCTCAAAATCGAGACCCAAAAAACCGCACACATCCGTTAAAGTCGGCTTTGTATTTTGACATAGGTCTTCGTATTTTATGACGGTGTGGTCGAGCTTGAGCATCCTCAAACGAAGTTTATAAAAGCGTATTTTCACGACCCAGCCTAGGAAAGCGAGGTAGTAAGAGGGGGTCTTACCCGTTTGCCATGTTCTGTGTCTGCGAAACGAATGTGCCCACGCCCTGATGTCTTTTTGTACGAAAATAATCTTTACCTCTTCGGGTGCGACTACACCGTTCTCAAACAAGGTTTTCAGATGAGAGTACGATTTAGATGAGTCAACGACGACCTTTGCTGGGTGGGTTTTTTTGACTTGTTTAAACAATATTTTTTGAAATTGGGCTTCATCCAAGT
>PAFB01000140.1 GCA_002700865.1 Rhodospirillaceae bacterium | reverse complement strand
TCGCCTCGAAATGCTCGCTCGTCGGGCCGTTAGTCGCACACCGCACGGGCTTAGCCCTTGGCCAGCGCACCAGCTCGCTGAACCCATTCGTCCCGGTCAATCCGATCAGGGAAGGAGCCAAGCTCAGCTGCGAGCCATTCCACGTCTTTGGCGGAGAAAGCGGCAAGCTGTTCATACTTGTAGATACCGAAGGAGTTGAGCAGCCCCTCAAACTTTGGGCCCACGCCTTTGATCTTCTTCAGATCATCAACTTCAGCCGGCGCTTCGGAAAGCAGGTTCTTCGGCGCTGGCGCGTCGGTAACAAACTTTTCCTTCTTGGCCGGAGCCTTCTTGGGCTTGGCTTCAGCCTTTGGCGCTTCGGCTGTCTTCTCAGCCTTTGGTGCCTCAGCCTTCTTCTCAGCCTTTGGCGCTTTAGCCTTCTTCTCAGCCTTTGGCGCTTCGGCCTTCTTCTCAGCCTTTGGCGCCGCTTTCTTGGAAACGGAAGCAGAAGCAACCGCTACCGCAGCTGCTGCCTTGGCCGATGCCGTTGGTGCGCCAATTTTCTTGTTGCTCGACGCTGGCGTGTTCGGGTTTTCATCAACGATGGAAACCAGCGAACGGCCCCGCTGACCGACGTGAAACTTCACGTAGCCGTTGGAAAGCGCGAACAGCGTGTGGTCACGACCCAGGCCCATGTTGGTACCCGGGTGGAATTTCGTACCGCGCTGACGCACGATGATGTTGCCAGCGGTGACGAGCTCGCCGCCAAACCGCTTGACGCCGAGGCGTTTACTTTCTGAGTCGCGACCGTTACGCGAACTACCGCCTGCCTTTTTATGTGCCATTTCTGGGCTCCCTTTGGAGACTTCTTAAATCAGACGCCGTGTTTAGAGGCTGGCCGTCGCTTTGTCCACCTGCAACGCGCGCATGAAAGCCAGCAGTTTAGGCCACGTAAACAAAGTCCTGTTCTGAAACCTCGTAGATCGGGTCAGCAGTGTACAAAGTCAGCTGATCCCCGGTGATAAAGGATAGGACGGTCGAGTATCCTGTATAGCTCGTCGTATAATCGCCCGGACCAAAGCCATCGAGTTCCACGCGATCGAACCCCGATTCGAAATCACCCACTTCATCAGTGCCGTAACCGGGGCGAAAAACAAAGACATCAGGCCCACCCCCACCGATCATAAAGTCTGCCCCTGCGCCCGGATCGATGCGGTTGGCGGTATCGTTGCCAAAGATGCTGTCATTGCCCGCATCCGTGGTGGCGTTTTCGATAATGGTGTCAAAGGCGATGCCGACGTTGCCATAGGGCACAGGTCGGTGCAGATCGGTCAGGACGAAGTTTTCAGCCGTGGCATCAGAGTAAACAACCTCAAACTCAACCCCGCCCATCCAGTAGGTTTCCGAGTCAGAGATGATGGCGAATTCTGTTTGGTCGCTGGACAACTCAGCGCTCAGGTGGCTGGCACCGCTGACAATGTTCACCGCTTCGATCAGCAGCGGGGCGTCGGTCAGCTCTTCTACCGTCGTCACCCATTTGGTCAGCGGCAGCCCACCAACCAGGCTGAGCGTCCCCGGTGTGAGATCAATAACGGCGTTGGTTGCGCCAACGTGGACGATGGTATCGGTGCCCCCGGCATCCCAGATGGTTTCCAGCGCCGTGCTGTCACTGCTGTACTCATAGGTCGTGTCGCCCAGTGCCGTGCTGGTATTCGCGCCGTACAGCTGCTGCAGCGCGGCGATATCGTAGATCATCAGGCTGGCCGGCGACTGCCCGCCTTCGCCGCTGGACCAGGCGAGGGTCTCGGTCATGATCGTGTAAACATCCGTGTCCAGCCACGGGTCCATGTAAGGCGCTTCAAACCCGTGCGCCAAACCCAGCGCGTGCGCGATTTCGTGGATCAGGACCGTCGCGCCGCCGCCCAACGGGTCTTCGAAGTACATTTCGCGATAGGCGGCGGGGTTGAGGTGGACGTCCCCACTGTCTTCGGCAGCCATGGGAACCTCGCCAAAGGGGACGAAAGCCCAGCCTTCGGTAATCCCGACAGGGTCATCCATCAGGCCGTTGCTGTCATAGGTGATGTTAATATGACCGCGATTCAGCCCGTCGGCGGTGTAGGTGCCCGCGCCCTGATCAATCACTTCGGTCAGCCTCAGATTCACCGCGCTTTCGATGGACTCCATGACTTCGCGCGTCCGTTGCTTTTCCAGCTCGCCAAAAGGTTGGAAGCCCCCGGTGCCTGACCACCCCAACCGCTGATCGCTTCCAGCGCATCACGGACAGCATCGGGCACACGCGCGGCATCGACCAACTCAGTCCCCGCAGCGCTGCTAACTTGATACAGGTTAGGCCCAACAAGCTGGTAATCGACCCCGTTGAACAGCAACGCCTGCGCGGGATGTGCAGCCAACAACAGGCCAGCACTGCCAAGGCCCATTGCCAGCATCCGGGGTCGGGCTTGTTTGTGTCGTTGCTCGGTGACGAAAGTCGTATGCCGCATGCTTGCTGTACCCCTCAGAAATCATGCGCCAAAATGCCTGCCTAAATCGTTCAAGTCATGGCGAAAAAGCGGTTGTGGCAGGTTCGGGCAAGCGCAAGCAAGCGGTCGAAAGGCTTGCTCAAATGATGTCAATCCCAACCCTCGCGACGTCAGATGTCTCACAGTAGGTCAGAACCCGGTAAAGGCCTCAACCGGCGCGCCGTTTCACTCGACTGAGATTTGTGGCAAAGAGAAGCCCAGCTTCACTCTGTCAGCGGCGATCCTGCGAAACCTTCATGAGACGCGAAATACCCCCAACAGCCAACCGCGCCGGCATTGATCGGTTCAGTGTGGCTCCTATGATGGACTGGACAGACCGGCATTGTCGCGTCTTTCACCGCCTGCTCAGCCAGCATGCCTTGCTCTATACCGAAATGGTGACAACCGGCGCACTCATGCACGGCGATGTACCGCGTCATCTCGATTATTCAGCGGTTGAACACCCTGTTGCTCTGCAACTCGGAGGGTCTGAGCCGGCGGATATGGCGGCATCGGCGCGGTTGGGGCAGGACTGGGGCTACGACGAAATCAATATGAACGTGGGCTGTCCCTCCGACCGCGTGCAGCGGGGTACCTTTGGGGCTTGTTTGATGGCTGAGCCGCAGTTGGTGGCGCGCAATGTAGCGGCTATGGTCGAGGCTGTGGACATCCCGGTGACGGTCAAATGCCGGATTGGGATCGATGATCAGGACAGCGAGGCAGCGCTGACAGACTTTGTCGGCCATGTCAGCGAAAGTGGCGGATGTCAGCGGTTCGTGATCCACGCCCGCAAGGCTTGGCTACAGGGGCTAAGCCCAAAAGAAAACCGGGACATTCCTCCGCTCGACTACGACCGGGTAAAGCGGTTGAAGGCGCAGTTTGCGCACCTGCATATCGGCATCAACGGCGGCATCAAGGACCTCGACACGGCCGCTGGCCTTCTCGACGCTGGCCTCGATTCTGTCATGCTGGGCCGCGCGGCCTATCAGGACCCTTGGTTGCTATCCGAAGTTGACAGCCGCCTGTACGGCGCTCCCCCTGTGCCGCGGACCCGTCACGATGTTGTTGAAGCCTTTCTTCCCTATGTCGAAGAGCAGCGCGCCGCCGGTGTGCCTCTGCACGCCATGACGCGTCACATCCTTGGCCTGTTCAACAGCCAGCCAGGCGCGCGCTTGTGGCGGCGATACATCTCTGAGAATGCCCCGAGCAAAAGCGCTGGGGTCGAAGTGCTGCGTCAGGCCTTGGCGTTTGTCTCGGTTGACGAAGACTCCGGGACTGAGGCGACAAAGGCTGGGTAGCTAAGGTGCAGATACACCGCGCGCCCGAGCATCAATGCGACCAGCGACAGCCACAGCCCGTGGATACCCAGCCAGTTCAGCAGGGCGAAGGTGGTCGCCAGTTGGACCGCGCAGCCAATCAGCACGGAATTACGCATATCTTTCGATCGCGTACCACCCAGAAACAGGCCGTCGTACATGAACGAGGGCGCCATGATAAAGCCACTGATGATCACGTAGGGCATTAACTCCCGCGACAAAGCAATCACGTCAGGTAGTTTGGTGATCAGCGGCAGCGCCCAGTACCCCAGTGACAGCGATAGCAGGGCGCAGACAACAGCGCTGATCCAGGCCCAGAAGAAGACCAAACGCGTTGCGCGCCGCAAGCGTTCCCGGCGACCGGCACCGACGGCCTCGCCCGAAAACGCTTCTGCTGCGACGGCAAAGGCGTCGAGACCAAAGACGATCAGCCCCAGATACTGCCATAACACCGCGACCGCGTCGGCATTGACCCCGGCCAGACCCTGTGACTGGTCCAGCCAGTCTGCCGCCTTGAAGAACACCATAAATGAAACGGCAAACCCAAGGCTTCGCAGGAAAAAGTCGGAGTTGGTCGAAAACAGGCGAATCCAGATCTTGACCTCCCAAAACCCCTGCAGCGCCAGTCGCGAGGCTTGCCGTCCCAAACCCAGAAAGACGAGGATAAGCAGGCCGAGAACAACCCCGGCATAGCTCGCAATCACACTCCCCAAGGCCGCTCCGGCAGCGCCCATATCCAAGCTTAAAACCAGCCACCACGTAAATCCGATGTTGGACAGGTTGATGAAGGCCTGAAGCAGCAGGACCAACCCTGTCCGCTGTTGCCCAATTAGCCAGCCGAAACAGACATAGCTGAACAGGACCGCTGGCGCTGACCAGACGCGAACCTCCAGGTAGTCTTCAAGCGCAGGCCGAAGTTCTGGCTGCCACCCCATCGCGTCATTCAGGACGCTCCAGAACAAAGGCGCGAGCAGCGCCAGCAGCGTTCCGGCGACGGCGGCAATCAGCAGTCCCCGCCACAGCACGGCAAACAACTTCCTGTCGTTTTGCTCGCCAAAGGCCTGAGCGGCAAAACCGCCGGTGGACAGCCGTAGAAAGCCGAGCGTCCAAATCGTAAAGACAAAAATTTCACTGCCCGCCGTCACGCCGCCTTGAAGCCCCTTTGTCTCCAACTGACCCATGATGACCACATCAGCGAGCGAAAGCAGCGGCTCAGTAATCCCGCTGAGAAAGGCAGGAATTGCCACAGCAAAGACGCGTCGATGAGTCAGCGGCTGGAGCGCGCGCGAGGACAGGCTAGGCGATGTTGACATGGGACGGTAAATTCAACTTTTGATTTAGGGGTCGCTTGGCCAGCAGCAACCTATAGATAGACCTTATACAGAGGTTCCCAGCTGCTTCTATCCTGTCCTCGACCATACCGCACCGTTGATTGGTGAGATTGAGATGTTCGATCCCGGGGGGCTCCTTGTGGAGCCAGTGACCGGCTGGAGGTTTGCTGTGCTCAGCGCCTTAGGTCAGTGACCGTTTTGTGTGCAGTGATAATCGAGGCTTTTGCACGCTCGTTGAACGGTTCTCCGGCTTGCGCAAAATGAAGTTCAGACAAGCCGGACCGGCAATTTAAACCGGGTCTGACTAGACCTGCCACCGGCTGTTTTCAGTGTGACCGATGTGAAGGTTTTCGATTGCTCGCGGAAAGGCTGACCAGGGGCATAGTTGGTCGTGGGCGGAGGCTGGTGCGATAAACAGATGCAGGAAAGCTAAAATTCTTCACCTTCTCAGAGGCTTGAAAGAGAATGATCCTCTGCTGAAGCCGGGAATGAGGGTTAAAACGCATTTTATTCAAATTTATTGCATTCGACGCGACTCTCTAATCTCATCAATCAACAGCGCTCAATGCTACTTTAAGGCGCTTATGCGGCGAAATTGATGCGTGGCGGCAACAGATTTCACCGGTTGGAACAATTTCCTCCGATTGAAGCGTTCGTTTCATTGTCCTCAACATTCTACGACCTAGAATCATTGACGAAAGCGAGCAGAGCAGTTTGAACGGGCTGTACAGGACTCTGCTTTCAGCGTTTCCTCCCCCTGACAAGGGCCCAGACCGGTGACGGTTTCGGGCCCTTTTTTTCAGGGCGTGCTCAAATCCAGCTGCAGCACGGCGGTTCCGGTCCACTGCCCGAATTTGTGGCCTATGTTTTCCAGAACACCAATAGATTTAAAGCCGTATTTCAGGTGAAAGCGGACGGACTGGTTCTGGTCTGTTGGCACGTTGGGGTCCAGACCGACAACGGCGATCATGGTCTTGAGTTCTCGGTCCTTGCACCGCTTAACCACCTCATCCATCAGCGCTTTTGCAACACCCCGTCCCTGCGCTTCGGGTGCAAGGTAGATCGAGTTTTCGACTGAATACTGGTAAGCGGCACGCGCACGGTAGGGCGAGGCGTAGGCGTATCCCAGAAGACGGCCATCGCTGTTCTCAGCGACCACGTAGGGGAGCTGTTTTTCGAGGATTGCCTGAGCGCGTTCTTGCATCGCCTCGGGTGGTGGCGGGATGACCTCAAAGCTGACCCACGCCTCGCGCACGTATCTACCATAGATTGAAGAAAGGGCTTCCGCGTCCTGATTGGGATCAACCGGGCGGAGATGCAGTCCGTCCATGCTTCTAGGCCCTGTCATCATTGCCGGCGGCTTCGCTCAAAACCTCTGAGTCAAGGCTGCCGAGGCGTTGGATGATACTTTTGACCATAGCTTGTACTTTGTCGTGGTTGGGGCCGGGTGTCAGGCTGTCGGTCAGATATAAATCGCGCGACAGCTCAAACTGAAGCGCGTGAACCCCGGCGCTGGGGTTGCCGTGTCGACGGATGATGAAGCCGCCGGCATAGGGCCTGTTCCACTCGACCATCAGGCCGTCGTGCCAGAGCCGGTGCAAGACAGAAAGCACGACAGGCTTTGCGCAGGTCGCTCCAAACCGATCCCCCAGCACGGCATCAACCGACCCTGTCGACAAACCCTCGCCCTCGCCGGGCACCTGCTTGATGCGAAACGGGTTCCGGTCCCGACGCAGAGACAGGCTCGCGGCGGCGGTCATTGCGGGCATAGAGTGACAGTCGAGCAGGATGCAGGAACCAAACTTTTGAACGGTCTTTTCCGTAAAGTCCGCTAAAGCTGCGTGATAGGGCCTGTGAACCTCTGCCAGCCGGTGTTCAAGAACCTCTGGCGCCAGCTTTTGGTTGCCGTAGATGGAGCGGTTCCCCGGTGCCAAAGTCGGAATAACGCCCAAACCGGCCAAAACCCGAGGCGACCGCGCCTTGTGCGAGGGAATGTCGGCCCCATCGGTAAACAGGGCCGGGTCAAGCTCATCGCTCGCGCGGTTCACGTCGAGGTAAGCGCGGGCCACGGTACAGGACACCAAAGGCACCTGCAGACTTTCTGCCGCTGGCCGCACCAATGCTTCAACCCCAAAGTCAGTTGCGCCAAGCAGGTCGCTGCGTGCCAGCTGTGTCACGGCGGCGAGATCATCGGGCACGCGTGTTCCGGCGTGCGGGCAGGACAGCACCACGGGCAGCGCCTGGTGCTCGGGTTGAAAGACAGCGATGGGCAAGGGCTGAACCATGCCTTTGACCATAGGCACGCAACGTCCCAGCGCAAGCAACACGTCCCTGTGCCAAGCGCAGATCAGGTGAAAAATTCTGCGCTAAGGGATTGCCAACCGGGGGGCTAGGGTCTAACTCCGTGCTTCTGAAGCCGAACTCGGTTCTGGCTTCGTTGGTCGGGCGATTAGCTCAGCGGTAGAGCACCACATTGACATTGTGGTGGTCACTGGTTCGATCCCAGTATCGCCCACCATTTCCCTTTGACAGTTTGTGAGCATCGCAGGAGTGTCCCTGAGGAAACTGTCTGGGAGTACCGCTATGACCCGTCTCTGGCTGAAGAATCCGCTCGCCGTTCACGCTGAGAATGCCGGGGGTGGGGTGGTGGTTGAAGGCAAGACCATCGCCGAACTGGTGCCCGCCGGGACCACGCCAGCGCATGATAGGGTTTTTGATGCCAGCGACCGGGTCATTATCCCCGGCCTGATCAATACTCATCACCATATGTACCAGACCCTCACGCGCGCCGTTCCCGACGCCATCGACAAGGAGCTGTTTGACTGGCTGAAGACACTGTACCCGGTTTGGGCGGGGCTGACGCCGGATATGGTTTCTAGCAGTTCCAGTCTTGCCATGGCCGAGCTGTTGCTGTCCGGCTGTACCACCACGACCGACCACCACTATGTTTTTCCCGCTGGTCACGAGGATGCCATTGACCGGCAGATCGAGGCAGCGGGACGGCTGGGGATGCGGGTGGTTCTGACGCGTGGATCAATGAGCCTGTCGGTTGAAGATGGCGGCTTGCCCCCGGTATCCGTGGTGCAGGACGAAGACACGATCATGGCCGACTCCGCCCGGCTCATCGATCGGTTTCATGACCCTGATGGTTTGGCCATGACTCAAATCGCGCTCGCACCGTGTTCACCGTTTTCTGTGACCCGCGAACTGATGACCGCATCGGCAGCGCTGGCGCGCGCGCGCGGGGTGCTGTTGCACACGCATTTGGCCGAAACGGAGGACGAGAACGGGTTCTGCCAAGAGGTCTTTGGCTGCCGACCGCTCGATTACGTGGAGGACTGTGGTTGGTCTGAGAGCAAGAGCTGGTATGCCCACGGCATTCACTTCAACAGCGATGAAATCACCCGACTTGCCAAAGCCGGGGCAGGGGTTGCCTCGTGCAGCCACTCCAACATGCACTTGAGCAGCGGCATTTGTTGGGCCTGCGAGCTGGAAAAGGCTGGCGTAGCCGTCGGGTTGGGCGTGGATGGTTCAGCCTCCAATGATGCCAGCAACATGATGCAGGAGGTCCGGGCCGCGTGGCTGATCCAGCGCCTCAAGTACGGCTCAGCGGCGGTGTCCTGGGAAGATGCGTTGCGCTGGGCCACCGAAGGATCAGCGGCGCTGCTTGGACGCGCTGATCATTTGGGGCGTATCGCCCCGGGCATGGCGGCTGATCTGGCTCTGTTTTCCCTCGATGAGCCCCGGTTCAGCGGCGCAGGTGATCCGATTGCCGCCCTAATCGTATGCGGTGCTCACAAAGCCAATGCCGTGATGGTGAATGGACAGTGGCGGGTTTTAGAGGGTCAACTGGTCAATGCAGAGCTGAGCGAAATCATGGAATCGCACCAAAATTACGCTCATAAACTGCAGGCGCGGCGCGGTCTCTAAAATGCAACCTAAGCTTAGCCCCATAATACATACCTAAGCGCGCATAACTCACAATATCTCGCGCCAACAGACGCATAATGCGGAGCCTGCCCAAATAATTCGCATTTTTGATTGCATTATCAGATTTTCGCGTGTTACTTGCGCTTCGCGTCTCAAGATGCTGAAAACCCTACCGTTTTGGAGTAAACGCAAATGAAAAAAATTCTGCTTTCCGCTGTAGCGGCGATGGCTGTGCCGTCCCTGGCAGCTGCCGAAGTTAAAATCGGTGTAATCCTCGGTTTTACCGGCCCAATTGAATCCCTGACTGGCCCAATGGCTGATGCTTCTGACATCGCCTTCGCTGAAGCGACTGCTTCTGGCCTGTTCCTTGGCGGCGAGTCCGTCGTTGGTGTACGTGCTGACTCCACCTGTATTGACTCCGCTGCTGCGACTGCTGCTGCAGAAGGTCTGGTTGCTGGCGGTGTTGCTGCCATCATGGGCGCTGACTGTTCCGGTGTAACCGGCGCAATCCTGGCGAACGTTGCTCTGCCAAACGGCGTTGTGATGATTTCCCCATCCGCGACCTCTCCAGCCCTGACGACCGCTGAAGACAACGGCCTGTTCTTCCGTACCGCTCCAACCGATGCGCGTCAGGGTCAGATCCTGGCAGACATGGTTTCCGAGCGTGGTGTGACCGAAATCGCTGTAACCTACACGAACAACGACTACGGCAAGGGTCTGGCTGATGCCTTCCAGGAGAACTTCGAAGCAAAGGGTGGTACCGTGACCATCTCTGCGGCTCACGAAGACGGCAAGGCTGACTACTCTGCTGAAGTTGCTGCTCTGGCGGCTGCTGGCGGCGAAGAACTGGCTGTATTCGGCTACCTTGACCAAGGTGGTAAGGGCATCATTCAGGCTTCCATCGACACCGGCGCGTTTGACGTGTTCGTCATGGGTGACG
>PAFB01000139.1 GCA_002700865.1 Rhodospirillaceae bacterium | reverse complement strand
CGTCGTCCGCCGACGGTGCCGACTTCAGCTCGTCGCTGGAAACTTCCACCGATGGAACAAACTGGTCGTCCTATACTGACGACAGCGATATCGACATTGGCAGCAATGGCTATATCCAAGTGCGAACCGCTATTTTCACCGATAGCAATACGGACGACGCTGAAACCTTTAGCCTGGTTGTATCGTTGAGCGACGGCTCGGCGGTGCGTCTGGATAAATTCGATGAGAACGGGTCTTCGCTGGGCGATATCAAGATCGCCGATGGCGTGTCCGTGAACGCCCGGAACATCTACCAGCGCACTGGTGGCACGCTCTACATCGGTGGCCCGAATAGTGACTTGATCTACCACATCAACGGCGACGAATACGCCAAGTGGCGCACGAACGACCTGACCGGTTCAGGCACACAGTACGGTGGCACAGAGAACGCAAACGACAATGGTGGTGTTGCGGATTATCTGGCCGAAGAGCCAACCGTCTCCGCCATCGAAGCGGCGCGAATTTACATCGATGTGGCTTCGCTGAACATCAACGGCATCATTAAGTCGGGTGAAGACAACTTTAGCGTAATCCTCAACAGCTCGACCAAGAGCGAAATCGACTCCCTGCGCTCGTCCAGCACCAGTGCGATTACCAAGCTGACAACGTCGAACAATGACTATCAGATTTACTATGATCCAAGCGGCGGCAGCGGTAACGGTGCGGTTCTGGTCACGCCTTTGAACACCGAAGGTGGATACGTCGATCTGACGGGTAAGATTTACAACACCCATAACGGCAAGATCATCGTTAATGCGGGCCTGCCCTATATCTCGGTTGACAACCAGATGGGCTACGCCGCTTCTACCGCGCCTGAAATCATCGTTTATGACCTCGACGCGACGACGGCGGCATCAGGTAAGCTGATCATCAAAGACGAAGAGCGCGGCAGCCAGGACGACCCCTACGTCACCATTTATCAGCCCGATGCCAACGGCGATATTGTGCGCAGCGTTGACAACTCGGGCTTCCTCGCGCTGGGCGGCAGGACGGATACCTACTCGCCAGCAGCAGGCAAGCGATACGGTTGGACGATTGCGCAAGATTCTACAGAGACCACGTACTACGAAGAGACGAAAAACAGCTGGCTTGGCATCGGCTGGCTTGTGCCCGATCATACAGCACTACCGCAAATCGGGGAGCCAGTGGTCGAAGCGGGCCGTCTGCTGGAAGGATCAGATTACTTCCGCGACGGAGACGACAGCGCCTATACGTACAACGAAGTTACCAAGGAACTGAGCTCTCAATACTGGCAGAGTAAGTATGAGACGCGCTCCACCTGGTACGGCAAAAAATCGACGACTGTGGGTTATACGGACGTCAGAGGTTACACCACCTACAACTCGCACACGATCGAAGCTGATCGCGACATTGATATTGAGTTTATCGGTAATTCCGTCGGTACGGTTCTGATTGATGGCGAGAATTCTGACATTGTCGTTAACGGTGCGATTTCAAACGCTACCGGTGACACCACCATAAGCACCACCGGGTCGATTGGCACGTCCTCGACTGGTACCATTGGCGGCAAGGTCATTTCCCTGAGCGGCAATACGGGTATTGGTTCATCCCTTGAATACGTTGCCCTGGACCTCGAAGGCGAGCAGTCCGGCGCTTACATCACAGCGACGGCATCGGGCGGCGAGGTCTTCGTTGAAGAAACCAGCGGCGCGCTGATTGTCTCCAATGTCACGGCAGGCGGCAGCCGCGATGTCGGCATCAAGTCAGACGGCGATATGACCCGCGAAAGCTCGTCATCCCTGATTACTGGTGGTGCTATTGACCTCGAATCGAGCACGGGCAGCATTGGTGCAGATGCCAGCAACCGGATGCGGATTAACTCCGGTACCCAGTCGACCCACCTCTTTACCGCCAACGCCCAGGCTGGCGATGTTTACCTTGAGGAAACCAGCGGCGACCTGCGGATTTTCCAGATCAACGCCTCATCTGAAGTCAACGTCAACGTCGCCAGTGGTCGTATCCTCGATGCCAACACCAACGAAGTGCGCGACGAACGCGCCATCGAGGAGCTGCAGGCCGGGGTCTGGGGCGATTTGGCACTGACCGATACCGATGGTGCTGCAACGGCAAAGATTGACGCCACCATATCCTCACTCGAATCCGCAAACCAGCGCGAGTACGAGCAGTACTGGAGCTGGCGAGACACTCAGGTCTCCTTGCGGGAGGAGTCCGTCCGCAGTGGCGGTATTTCGTCTGATGTTACGGCAACCTTCGCCGGCAGTGTGCTCACCGTTACGGGCACAGATCAGGACTTCTCTGACTTTACCGTCGGGATGCAGGTTCTGGTGAGCGGGACCGCAGCTTCTGACAATGACTCAGCCTCGGCCTACACGATTGCCTCTGTGTCCGACACCGGCATGACCTTCGCCGAGACCATCAACGCAGCGGATGCCACAGCGATCAGTATTTCTGTTGCTGAGAACTGGAATCCGGGCGACGCTGACTTTGACAGCAAGGTCGCGGCGGAGCTTGCAAGCGTCGAAGAAGCCTTGCGCGGGGGTAGCAGCGCATCGACCTACACAGGCTACGATAACGCCGAGGACTACATCACCTCGTTCAAGACCTCTGTCTCCACGGCGCTGGACAATGAAGGCACGCTAAGCAGCACTGAGATTGACGCTGTTATCGTCGATGTTGATTCCGGTCTGCGCAGTGGTGATCTGACGCTCTACTCGGATGAAAATGACAACATCTCGCAGACCATCTTTGACGATGCGATTGTTGCCCTGACCGATGACCTCGAAGCCGACATCAACGCGGGTTTGATCGCAGGGATTAACCCTGCTGACGCGAACTTCGAGACCGATCTGGCGGCCGAGTTGGACGTCTGGCACCAAACCTTCCGCGACGGCTCCTCACGTTTCACCAGCAACGCTTTGCTGAAGCAAACTGCGGCGGAGCAGTCTTACTACGAGACGCTCTACGGCGCGGAATGGGATGCGTTGACAGATCCTGACAAGACCCGCGACGAATTCATCGCGGACTCGATTGAAACCCTGCAGACCTCACGAACGGCAAGCTACAAGGATCTCGATACGGAGTACCTGACCTACTCCTTCGTGGTCACTCAGAACCACTTGGACGCAGCCACCGAGGCTGGCGAAGATGCACCGGGCACCTTGGGCGAAACGGTGACAGATGTTGAGGATGTGTACTACGCCGGTTCCTTGACCGCTGAGCGCGAGGCGGAAATTCGCGGCTCTATAAAGATCTGGACCGAAGACGAGTTGATCAATGCACTTGGTGCGGGATTGCTCAAGCCGGTGACGGACACTGAAACTTCCATCGAGGAGTCAAACATCAGCGCGGGCTCAATCTCGCTTACGGCTTCGAGCTCGGTAGGCACGACTGACGGCGATACAGTGATCTATATGAGCGCGGGCGGGTTGACTGACGACGAGCGACTTACGCTTGCTTCAGCCGAACGAGACGATGTTTTCTACCTGACGACCGATTTTGATGAAGCCATCGTCGCCATCAGTACCAGCGACGGTTCGCTTGAGCGCTCGGATTCTGGTTCGTGGTCGAGCGAACTGGTTGGCCAGTTGATCCAGATCGAAAACGACAGCAACAGCACTGACAGCACGGCGGGCAAGTCCAGTGCAAACGTGACTGAGGAAGGGCCATTCTACCTGGTTTCTTCGATCTCCGGGGACAGCAAAACACTCTATCTGGACCAAACAAACGGCCGGGCGCTGACATCTGCGGAAGACCGACAGGCTGTCAGGATTTCCGCAATCACACTTGACCCGCGCGGCGTCGATGCCGAGGTGTCCGCGTCCTTCAACGGAAGCACGATTACGGTAACCGATGGCACCGTGCTCTCTGACATCTTCACCACGGGCATGAAGATCCTGCTCAGCGGTGACACGGCGCATGAGAACGACAGTGACAATCTTTACACGATCCAATCTGTCGGCACGGATACGATGGTTTTCGCTGAAACCATCAATGCAGCGAACGAGACCGGTTTGACGCTGACCATTGATCAATTCGTGGAAATCGTCGCTTTGCAAGTGCAGTTGCGCGAAGACTTGGACATTGAAGGCGTTGGCTCGACAGGTCTTCTCACCATTTCCGCAGGGGATCAGATCTTTGTCGGGGCCGAAGAAAGTGTACGGGTGGGGCAGATTTGGTCCACCGATGATGATGTGCGCATCAAGGCTCAGGGTTCGATCATCAACTCGCTTGGGGCGAGCGGCGTTAACTTTATGGCCGATAACCTGCTGCTCGAAGCCGGTGATGGCAGCATCGGTGACAGCGGCGACGCGAACTACATCTATATTGACCAGCTGACCACGGGCTTCCTGACGGCGCGTGGTGCAGGCGACATCTACATCGTCGAGAAAACCAACGATATCAACGTATCGACCATCTATTCCAGCTCCGGCGGGGTTTATCTGGTTGCGCCGGGCTCGATTTATGATGCGCTTGGCACCGATTTTGTGAACATCCAAGCCTACGATATCTGGCTCACAGCATCGTCCGGCACCATCGGTGAGGACGCAAATGCCCTTGAAATTGAGGCAAACGGCGACGGTTCTGACACCGGCTACGGCCTTCTGACGGCAACGGCTGAAGGTAACATCAACATCGTCGAACAGTACGGCGATATGAATATCCGTAACGTTCTTTCGAACAGTGGTTCGGTGACGCTGGAGGCTGAAGCCAACATTCTTGACGCGGTGGACATCACCACGCCGACTGACCCGGACAGCGCGAACACCACAGGCAACGGCCTTGCCGACGTTCTGGCCGATCAAGACGTGATTCTGACGGCGCGCTTGGGTCGTATCGGTGCAGCGGGCAACGAGCTTGACGTGGATAGCCGCCGTGGCGGCAGTGCGGGCACGCTGACCACAGACAGTTACGACGATACCTACGTTATCGAGAGCTCCGGGGACCTGTACCTGAACACGGTTGATGTCACCACGGGCGGCACAGAGACGGCGTACATCACCGCAACAGTTGGGGCGATTGTGAATGCGGCGGCGGCGGGTGTGGCGAACATTCGTGGGGGTCGTGCTTATCTGATTGCGCAAAACGATATCGGGGCCTCCGGGACTGAAATCCTGAGCGAAATCGACACCCTGCAAACCAAGTCCATCAGTGGTTCGACGTACGTAAAGAACCTCGGCGAGCTGAACGTGGAGCAATTCTCCGGCTCGGGTGGGTACTCGCAGGAATCGGCGGGCAGCATTTACACGGTTGCGACCAGTCCGGTAACAATCTCGACCTCAGCCAGTGGAGCGTCTGAAATCGTCTATAAAGCGATGGAAGATGCAGCCCAGGACGCCGACAACCTGCTGATCAAGGCGGGTGTAACTCTGGAGAGTACGGGCAGCTACATTCAACTGCTTGCCGGCGATGACATCACTATCGAGGACGGCGCGACAGTAACCGCGTCTTCCGACATTGAAATTCGCGCTGCTTATGATGATGCATCGGGTGACAACGGTGAGACCATCACCATTGAGGGCATTATCTCAGCAGGGCAGGATCTGACTATCACGGCCAGCGAACTGGTCGACGTGGTAACAGTCACGACCGAGCTGGACGTCGGGCGCGACTTCTTGCTCGATACCGGAGACGGGGCTGACACGGTGACCTTGGGTGTCGACAACGACGGCACCCTAACCGGCGGCATTACCACATCCAGCGGCTCAATCACCATTGATCTGGGCGCGAGTGATACCGGCACCACAGTCGATAACTTCACCCTTCTGGGCGATATGGTCGCCTATACCGACCTCGATTTCGAAACCGGCGATGGTGCGGACGTTGTCAGCATTGATGGCGATATCACCACAACCACAGGCCAGATCAACATAAGCACCGGCACCGAGGGTGACCAGTTCACGGCAACCGGCGTCATGCAGGCGGAAACCGACTTTACTCTGGACACAGGCACAGGCGCTGACGCGGTTGTTCTCGGCGGGTTGGTCAGCGGCGTTGTTCAGGGCGGCATCGAGACCAATAGCGGTACAATCACCGTGGATCTGGGGTCGGGCGACACGTCAGCGGGCGATGATTCTCTGACCTTGCTGGGCGGCATCACGGCTCAAGTCGATATTGACATTGACAGCGGCGCGGGGGCTGACAGCCTCGATATTCAGGGCACCATGACCACCAACGCCGGTGAAATCGACATCGATACCGGGACGGAAAGCGATACCTTCACCGTCACAGGCACCATTCAGGCGCAAACCGACTTCACGCTGGATACCGATTCTGGTTCTGACATCATCACGCTGGGCGCGCTCGTCGGGGGTGTTGGACAGGGTGGTATCGAGACGATTACTGGCAATGTCACCATGGACCTCGGTACTGCAGACAGCACGACGGGACAGGATGAACTGACGCTGTTGGGCGATATCACTGCCGAAGTGAACATCGACATCGACAGCGGCGCAGGCGCGGACGACATCGATATTCAGGGCAACATGACCTCTGACACCGGTGAAATCGACATCGATACGGGCACGGAAAGCGATACCTTCACCGTCACCGGCTCTATTCAGGCGCAGACCGACTTCACGCTGGATACTGATTCCGGTTCTGACATCATCACGCTGGGCGCGCTCGTCGGGGGTGTTGGTCAGGGTGGTATTCAGACCGTTGCAGGTACGGTGAAAATGGACTTCGGCAGCACGGCGGACTCCAGTACGGGCCAAGACGAGCTGACGCTCTATGGCGACGTGACCGGTTACGTCGATATCGACATCGACACCGGCGCAGGTGCGGACGATCTCGATATTCAGGGCAACATGACCACGACGACCGGTGAGATCCACATCAACACCGGCAGCGAAGGCGACACCTTTGCCGTCACCGGCGCTATTCAGGCGCAAACAGACTTCACCCTCGACACCGACTCAGGGGCGGATATCGTCACGCTGGGCGAGATCGTCGATGATGTGCGCCAAGGCGGTATTGAGACCATCGCTGGTACAGTTACCGTTGACTTGGGCAGCACCGCTGACGGGAGCACAGGTGACGATGACCTGACGCTCTATGGCGACGTGACAGGTTACGTTGACATCGACATCGACAGCGGTGCCGGTGCAGATGATCTGGATATTCAGGGCAGCATGATCACCACCACCGGTGAGATCAATATCAACACCGGCAGCGAGGCTGACACCTTTACCGTCACTGGCGCAATTCAGGCGCAGACAGACTTCACCCTCGACACCGATACGGGTTCAGATGTTGTCAATCTGGGGCAGGTTGTTGATGGCGTGGGCCAGGGCGACATTCAGACGATTACAGGCTCTGTCACCATCGATTTGGGCTCTACCGATACCGCACTGGGGGACGACAACTTCACGCTGGTCGTCGATGTCACCAGCTACGTTGATATTGATATCGACAGTGGGGACGGCACCGATACATTCACCATCGATGGCAACCTGACCGCAACTTCGGGTCTGATCGACATCGATACGGGTACGGAAGCAGATCAGTTCACCCTGACGGGCAATATCACGTCCGGTACCTCGACAAACATCACCATGGACGATGGTGCGGATCAGTTTACGCTGCAGGGCGCAGCGCAGGCGGGCACGTCGTTCAGTCTGGATACCGGGTCGGGCGAAGACACCGTAGACATCAGCGGCGAGGTCGAGACGCTGGGGAGCACGCTGTCCATCAACACCGGTGAAACCCGTGACTTCGTAACCATCACCGCAGACCTTGAGGCGGCAACGGATATCCTGATCTATCTGGGCAGCGGTAACGACAGCCTGGACATCATCAGCGCGACGGTTATTGCCAACAACAGCGAAACCCAGATCTACGGTGAGGCCGGTGACGATACCATCCACATCGACGATGTTGTGGAGCTGACTGGGACCACCAGCATTTTCGGAGGTGACAACGATGACCTTATCGAGATCACCCGTTTGGCGAGCCAAAACCGTCCCACTGACAGCTTGCTGATTGACGGTGGCTCTGATGCTGATGACGTGATCATTCAGACTTGGGGCTCTATCGACGGGTCTGACAAGGACTACATCATCGACGTCAGCGATTCCGGTGCAGCCAATTCCGGTTCCGACACCATGGATATCCGTGGTACCGCAAACGACGACTTCTTCCTCAGCCGGCAAAAGTTTGTCGCGCTGCTGCACGGTACCGAAGACCAAATTCGCAAGGTTTGGACCGAAGATGGCGACAGCCGCCTACAGACCGTCGAACGCATCAACTACGACCGCGATATGGATGGCCGTGTAACCCTGCTGGGCTATGACGGCGAAGACAACTTTGTCTCCGATGACAACTCGGCGATCATGACCTTCGATGGGGGTGACGGCGACGACAGCTTCCAGCTGGGCCAGATCTTTGGCCTCGACCCATCTGTTGCGAGTGCGGAAAACGGCATCGCCGCTGGAGACGAGATTGCGGCGGTTCAGACGACGCGCGGGTTCCTGTCACCGGGTGTGTCATTCTCCTCGGTTGCCATGGGCGGTGAGGGCAATGATCTCTTCACCATTTACTCGAACAAATCGTCGATCAAGTTGGAAGGTGAGGCTGGCAATGACTCCTTCGTCATTCGCGCCTTCCTGCTGACAACAGGCGAAGACACCGCTGAGGACGAAATCGAAGTCAACGGTGGCGACGGTGACGACAGCGTCAAGTACAACATCAACGCGCCGGTCAGCATCGATGGTGGTGCCGGCTTTGATACGGTGGTTGTGGTCGGAACTGAAGCTGACGACAGCTTTGTGATTACCGAAGATGGCGTCTTTGGCGCCGGTTTGAACATTGAGATTGCCGGCACGGCTGAATCAATCGAAGTCGATGGTGTCGAGGGTGATGACAACTTCTTCATCCTTTCAACCCCAGCCAATGCAATTACCCACGTGATCGGAGGGCTGGGCTCGGATGAGTTCCATCTGACCGGCGATGTTACCGAAACCATTTACGCAGCCGACGTCTCGGGCCGTTCTGGTTTGATCAACCACCAGGCAGAAGCGGCCACTGGTGACGAGTATAACAACGCCTTTATCGATGGCGTTAACGTGACGATTGCCGACGCGAACGTGGGCAAAGTCCTGATCAGTCAAGAAGTTGATGGTGACACGACCGCTGGCGTTACTCGGGTCTTCGAAAGCGAGGGCGGCACGACGGATGTCTACTCCGTCGCGCTTGCAGTCGCGCCGACGGCGACGGTGTTCGTCACCGTTTCAGCCGCGCGTGCCTCCACTTCAGACCGTGAAGAAACGGAACGCCCCTTGATGGCAGGCGGCACCGGCGTCAGCTTTACTTCCGGCGGTTCAGTCATCTCGCGCAGTACGGGCAGTTGGCTCAGCGAAGGTTTTGACGAGTTCCAGTCGATCACCATTGCCGACGCTGGTGACAACAACGGCGTTTATGAAGTTGAGTCGGTGACAGAAACCGAGATCACGCTGGTCTCCGGCCAGACGCTCGCAACGACCGAGACCGACCTGACCACCATCTCAATCGAAGGGCAGGAAGCCTCCTCGATCTTCGTTCGGGCGCAAGCGGGTTCAGGCGAATTCACGGATGCCATTGTGCTGACTTTTGACGCCAGCAACTGGGACCAGGAGCAGGTTGTCGAAGTGCTTGCGCAAGACGACGCCGCCAAGGAAGGCGAGCGCAATGTCGTGATCAACCACTCTGTCATGTCTGACGACAGCAACTTTGACGCCGCGCTGGTTGAAGACCTCGATGTTGAGGTTTACGACGATGATCAGGCCGATATCATCATCTGGGAGTCAGGCACAGACACCCGCATTCTCGAAGGTGATGTCACCGAGGGCATTCAGGACACTTGGGACGTACGCCTCACGCGCAAGCCGACCGCAACGGTCACTGTCGCGCTGACGGACGATAGCGACACCAGTGACGTGACCTTGTCGACAACCACGCTGAGCTTTGATTCAACCAACTGGGATACGGTTCAGACCCTAACCGTTTCCAGCGCCGTTGACGGCATCGAAGAGAACGCCGAGCGTGTAACGGTTTCTCATACCGCTTCCTCGTCAGACGCCGACTTTGGCGGTGCAGAGGTGGCAGAAGTCCTCGTTCGCGTGGATGACGGCGATACCGCTGGTGCTTTTGTCACCGAAACCGGTGGGCGCACGTTAATCGTAGATGGCGGCGACGTAGCTGAGAACAACCAGAATGATGAATATTTGATCCGCTTGCGTAAGCAGCCGACTTCCGACGTCACGGTCTACGTCTACGGCGACGGCCAGACCACGCCGGTCGACAGCTCGCGCGTGGTCATGACTGACCTTGCAAATGCCAGCGTGAGCGCGCAATTCATGTCCGTTGATGACGACAATGACCTGATCGTAAGGTCCTCGGGGAGCTGGATTGATGATGGCTTCTTCTCCGGCCAGACCTTGCGGGTAACGGGTTCCAGCAACAATGACAAAACCCTGTTCATCAGCAGCATTTCCGAAGACGAAACGACCATCGTGCTGGCCTTGGGTTCGGACATCACTGACGAGACCGTCACGGCCAACTTCCGCGTTGAAGCCGGTGCTATCACCTTTACCTCAACCAATTGGTACGAAGAAGTCACCGTCAACCTCGAAGCTGATCCGACCTTTGTGGAGACCGAAAACAGCTACGTGACCAAGAAGTTCGCCGCTGAAGCCCATACGGCGTCCAAGATTCAAGGCTCGCTTATCATCGATGGCGGCGTGACTGCGCCGCGCACACTGTTGTCCGCTGTGATGCTGCCAACCGAGCAGGATACCGGCCCGCAGGACGTTGATGTTGCTGATAATGAGGCCTTTGAAAACGACCGGGTGAACCTGCATAACGACGGCTCGCAGGCAAATGACACCGGCGCGATGATGCTCGTTTCCGACGTACCGAACCAGGATCTGGATAACGTCGGTACGGATGCTGCACTGATCAATGGTCTGGGCATGGGCACCGGTATCCTGAGCTTCAACGAAGGGACAGATGACGCGCCGGTCATGGTTGATTACTACGAAGGTATCGCCATGCGCACGATCGAGATTATCGAGATCATGCTGGGCAAAGGCGATGATAACTTCACCCTGACCGGGAACAACGCATACTCCGACAACACTCAGGATGTGCCGATTACGGTTATCCACGGCGGCGGTGGTGGTGACACCATCACGGTCGAGGACGGCACGCTGGATAGTCCGCCTGAGACTTACATCGTTGTCTATGGTGACACGTCCGCCGATGGCACGCGCTACAACTACTTCGGCGGTGCTGCCAATGGCGGAGCGCTGGTGTTTGACGGTCTGGTCAACCCGCAGAACCACCACGACACCATCGACGCCAGCGGATACTCTGGCGGCTCGACTGGTGGACTGGTGCTGTTTGGCGGCGTGGGCGACGATATCATCCACGGCAGCCAAGGCGCTGACCACATCGCCGGTGGTAGTGGGGGAGACACCATTTACGGCCACGTCGGCGACGATCACATTTACGGCGATGCCGGGTTCAACGTAGACTTGCTGACCCGGACTCTAACCGTCGCTGTCGAAGTCGATGATGACCCGACCAGCGAAGCGGTTGATGACCTCACGCCCGGTGATGACACCATCGAAGGCAACGACGGTGTTGATATCATCTTTGGTGATCTGGGGCGGATTGATCAGGTGACAGACACCATCCGCATCAACAACACCGGGTTCGTTGAGCGCATCGTATCGACGGACGTGGGCGTTGGAGGCAATGACACCATTCTTGGTGGCCGGGATATCGACTACATCATCGCTGGCGGCGGTGATGATTCCGTGGACGCGGGCGCGGCAAACAATATCGCCTTTGGCGATGCCGGCGACATTCAAATCAACATTGTAAACGGCGTGCCGGACGATCTGGCGCTGGTGACTTCTGTCACCGGTGACGTGGGCGGTTCTGACAGCATTTCGGCGCTCTATGGTGATGATATCTTCATCGGTGGTCATGGCGACGACGTGCTTGAGGCCGGGCAGGGCAATAACATCGTTCTGGGTGACTCAGGCGTGATCACAGCCACCAACGTGGGCGAAGACTGGGGCTCGCGTGATGATCTGCTGATTGGGCAGATTGCAACCACCTACGCCTTGGTCGATGACGCCAACCCCGATGGCGCAGACCAAATCACAACCGGGGTTGGTATGGACATTATTCTGGGCGGCGGTGACGCTGACCAGATCATCGCCAACGATGGCGAGTCCGCCCTGACGCCCGATGATCAGAATATCGTATTGGGTGATTACGGCCAGTTGGACTGGAGTCAGCAGGGTACCAACACGCTGGACCTGGTGACTGCCGGGGACCTCGATGTTGGTGGGGCGGACGAGATCCTGACCGGCCTGTCGCGTGACATCGTCATTGGCGGTGCAGACGGCGATACCATTGATGCTGGTTCCGGGGAGAACGTGATCTTTGGCGATGGCGGTCGCATCACTTTCAACCAGACTGACGCTTTTGCGGCATCGAACGATTACGACGCTTCGGGCGAGGAATTCTCATTGGTCAGCATCAACTTCGGGACGGGCAACACGCCTGTATCGGGTGAAGCGGGTACGAATGCCTCGGCCTCTGACACTGGTATGATTGCACCGCGTACAGACCAGTGGATTGAAACAGCTGGCGGTTCCGGTGTCATCGGACGCACCACCGACAGCTATATCACCGACGACGCGGGCAACTGGCTCGAAGGCCTTAAGATCGAGTGGAGCGACGAAAATGGCCGCGCTTTGCGGGGGCTCAACAACATGCGCTTGGGTGCGCCGTCGGGTGACAATGATCAAGGCTTGTTCGAGACTTCCCTTTCCGGAAAGCGCACAGCGATTTCGCTCAAGCTCGAAGGCCTTGATGCCCATTTCGACGAGTATGACATTTATGTCTATTCCGACGGTTCCGCCCGTACGACCTCGCAGACGATCGTTTTCAGCGGTGGTCAGACCTATACGCTCAAAGATTCCAGAAACGTCTTTGACGGCACCTACACCCAGGCCACCAGCACATCGGGCACCGGTGACAGCGGCAACTATGTCGTCGGTAAGGGATTGAGCGGTGACACGCAGCAAATCACCATCTCAACCGAAACCCGCAGTGGCGTGGCAATCCTGTCTGGTATCCAGATTGTGGGCCGGATGAAGCCTGTAGACCATGCCGAGACGCTGGGCGAGACCCAAGGCGGTGATGACTACATTCGTGCCTATTCCAACCGTGACATCGTGTTTGGCGGCGTGGGTGATGACACCATCGAAGTTCAAGGCGACCGCGATGCATCAGTCACGGACAGTGACTTCATCATCGGTGACCTTGGTTACGTGACCTTTGCGCCCGACCTGCCTGAATTTGACGATGAGGGTTCGTCCACCGACACGGGCACCGGCACCGGCACTGTCAGTGACATGGAAGGTACGTCGATCATCAGCTTTAACTTTGGTCGGGATGCAATGGATGCAGACGACCAAGCCGGCTCGCTGCAAAGCGGTTCCAGCACCGGCATGCCCGCCCCACGGGCCGCCAACTGGCAGATTCTGTCAACCAGCGGCGGGACACAGGCCAGCGGTATTGAGACCGATGCGGGTGTGGAACTTGAGAATCTCTCTGTCAGCTGGAGCGTCAATGAGGGCGGCGGGGCAAATTCAAAAATTAAACTCAACGCTCGCTATGGCTTTGAGGGCGACCGTTCTATGTGGGGCAGTTCGCTGCAGTCCGATAGTTTCGGCGATACCATCACTGTTCGCGTGACCGGGCTGAGCAATCACTATGAGAGCTATGACGCCTACGTTTACACCGACCTGTCGCGCAACCAGATGTTCTCCCGTGCTCGCTCAGCCACCACGCAAGTTGAAGTGGGCAGCAGTGACACCTTCTTTATCCGCGATAATCGTTCGGTGTTCCGACGTGGCGGCTACGTGCAGTCAACCTCAACCGTGAGCAACCGGCCAGCATCGGGCAACTACGTTGTCGCGACTGAGCTGCAGGAGGACGAGCTGGTCGTGACAATCAAGGTCATTTCAGGCAACGCCAAAGCGGCGATTGCTGGGCTGCAGATTGTGGGACTTGAACTGCCCGTAGAGCCTGAAGAAACGACCGACCCCGGCGATTCCGACACGCAGGAAAGCGCCTTCGTCTTCTTCGCCGATGCGCACACCAACATTGTGACCCTCGGCTCCACCACCAGTGCACAGGATGGGCAAACCTATGACGACAGCATCTTTACCGGCAATGGTAAGGATGTCGTGATCGGTGGCCTTGGTTCAGACTACATCGATACTGGCGCCCGCGGGACCTTTGATAACGTGGTTGGCGCTATCACGAACCGTGATGTGGTCAAGACCAGCATCAACTTCTCTGATAGTGACTCCAAGACGCACATTACCGCGTCGGCCTCTGCGGGGATTGTTGAGGACGATGCCTGGAACAACCTCGATTTGCGCTCCAACGCCGCTTACGTGCACCGGACACAGGCTATGCTGGAGACCAGCGATGGTATCCGGGTCGAGTTGACTGGAAACTTCGGCTTCAAACAGCAAGGGGCGTCGGCACCGGACTCTGAAAACGAGCGTTTGGTCAATGGCGGGCTCTACACAGCCAATTCCCGCAGCAATGCCCGCGTCGAGATCTCGAACATCACTGATGTTCATGGGGATGAAAGCTACGACCTCTACTTCTACACCAGCGAAGACGCGAGCCTCATCAAGGTCAAGGATGCGACCTTGGCTGAACGCTCGGCTGAGCGGCTGGACATGGACATCGCCAATGAAGACGCCGGCATCTATGTTATTCGCGATCTGGTCGGTGATGTCCTTTGGTTTGAGTTAGAGACCAGCGGACGCGGAAGAACGGCTCAGCAAGCCGTTCTGGAAGGCTTGCAGATTGTCTCTGGTGTCAACCGGGCAGGCATCGTCTATGCGGGCGACCGGGAAACGGACGTCGTGCTGGGTGACAAGGGCCGGGTCCTGCTTACCGCTGGCACCGCCTATGACATGCAGAGCCTCAACACGCTGGAAGCGTCCACGGCCGATGGTGCGGATGAAATCTGGACTGGCGAAAACGGTGACTTTGTTATTGCCGGTGATGGTGCGGACTGGATCAGTGGTGAAACCGGTGCGGACATGATCTTGGGCGACAATGGCGGCCTGACCTTCATTGCGGGCCATACCCACGGTTGGAACGACGGCCATGAGGTGCCAACTCAAAAATCACGCCGAGCGCCAGCCTTTGATCCATGGAACGCCGACGGCATTGAATTCTTGGCAGCAACAAAGGGCGGCGCGGATACCATCATCGGCGGTGCTGATAATGACGTGATGTACGGCCAGGGCGGGGATGATCACTATGTCTTCGAGGGCGCTGGTCTGGGCGTTGATGCCGCAATTGAAGCCGACGATTCAGGACAGGCTGGTCTGAACAACGACAGCGGCGACTTGCTTGACTTCCGTCACTTCTCCGGTCCGGTGAGCATCCTGCTCGAAACGGTAACCCAGCAAAAGCTGAACCTCCACGACAGCGATTCCAACCTGGATTCCCATCTGCAACTGTTCAGCGGCATGTCGATAGAAGACGTCATTGGGTCAGAATTCGGCGACTGGATCGGCGGCAACAACCGTGACAACCTTATCCTTGGCCTCGATGGTGACGATACGATCTCCAGCAAGTACGGCTACGACATGGTGGATGGTGGTGATGGTGACGACAACATTAACCGTCCAGCCTCCCGAATGAGTGGCGTAGAGTGGGGCAGCAAAGTTATTCTTGGCGGGGCTGGTGAAGACATTATCTATGGCTCGACCCAAGGCGATTTGATCGATGCCGGGGATGGTGATGACAAAATTCACCTGACACAGGCTCCCTCTGGCCGCAGCGCGCCTGTGGCTGACTTAGCCTTTGGTGGTGCCGGAGATGACATTTTCTATCTCAGTCGCAGCATGAGTTCGTCGACTGTCATGGTCGGCAATGACGGAGACGACAAGGCGGTCGGCAAGACCCAAAACCGTCGCCGGCGCAGTGCCGCTTCATCCTCGCCTCAGGCTTCTCAAATGCTTCAGGGAGACATGGGAAGCAGCGATCGTGATGCGGCGCTGGAAACGTGGCTGAACGACCATGTCAGCGCCACTGGCCGCACGGACATGTCGGTCAGTAACGTCGCTGGAACCGACCTGACTGATCGGGTTGCCGGTATTCACAGCGACCGCCCATCGCCGTTGCGGACAATCACACCGGGACCGGGTGAGAGTACGAACCCGTTCAGCAGCTTCTTCGGGGCCTCCGTCTATCGGACAGACGACCCTATCCTGATCACCAACAGCATGCATCTTGCTGTTGGCCGGTTGACCAGTGGTGAGGAGCAACTGAGCGCGATTGACTCCAATGACATTCTGATCAGCGTGCGCGAAGACAAGCAACCGCAGAGCAGCATGCAGCGTCACTACGCCTACAACCCCGAAACCGGTGAGTTTGAAGCCGTTGAAACCGTCGCTGACCCTGCTGACTTCGTGCAGGCAGTCAGTGTGGAAATCGGCGACAATACAGCGTTGGAAGATGCACCGTTCGCCTTTGTTGATGAGGATGGCGGCTTATGGTTATCCGACCCAGACCACCTCGTTAGTGACTAAAAACAAAAAAATAGTGCAGCAAGGTATCTCATTTATTGAAAATGATGATATCTTGTCAGCATATAGTGCGTTGTTTTGTTAGTTATTAAGTATTCACTTCAAATTTATTTAAATTGAGAGTGTCATGAATAGAGACGTTGATAATTCCGGTCTTGATAGCGCGGAGCGTAGTCGCATCACGTGGGAAAAGGACGGGATGCAGACCACCTTTGCCAACGTGGTGAATATCCAGGGAACCCGTGAGCAGATCGAACTGTTTTTCGGGATCAATCGCAGTTGGGAAAGCGGTCAGGATGTTGTCGTGGACCTGATCAACCGCGTCATCGTCACACCTCATGCGGCAAAGCGGATGCACACCATCCTCAGCGGTGTACTTCGCGAATATGAGGCGCGGCATGGCGTGTTGGATGTTGACGCAAGCTAAGTGTCCTCAGGTTCAAAGGTTGAGCTGAACGATGAGCACGCAAACGGATAGCCAGTTGTGGCGACAACTGGCCTCGACAGGGACGCTGGACGAAAGCTATGCCCGCGCCTGGTTATCGCTGCTGCTTTCACGCGTCGAAGAGTCCCTGTGCGCGGTGCTGGTTACTGTTGGCCGAACTGACAACGCACAGCCTAAGGCCAATGCCCAGTTGCAACCCTTCGCGACGGTCCCACAGGACCGCATCATGCACCCCAAAACCTTGCCTACAGCCCGTTTGGCGGTCGAGCAGGGGACCGGTATCGTTGATCGTAAGACGGGCAGTGAAGGCCGGGCTGACGGCGCACTGATTGCCATGCCAATCTCTGTTATGGAGACGGTGAAATGCGTGGTTGTTGTGGAGTTGAGGGATTGCTCAACCGAACGCCTTAGCCAGATCATGCGTGAGTTACAGTGGGCTGCGCCGTGGATGCAGAAATCCTACTTTATTGAAGAAATCGGCGTTGAGCAGTTGCGCCATCAGGTTTCGATCCACTCCCTTGAGATCATCGCCGACGTATCCGAGCAGCGCACATTTAACGAGGCCAGCAATGCCTTCGTCACAGAAATGGCGCGACGCTACGATTGTGAACGGGTCGCCCTGGGCGTTCGTCGTCGGCGGCGGACTTTTGTCCGTGCCATCTCTCATTCTGCGCAATTCAGCGATCAGATGGTCCTGGTTGATCAGCTTGCGGGAATGATGGATGAGGCCGTTGATCAAAAGGGGTTGGTGAGTTTTCCGGATCAACAGTTTTCCGACCAGAAAATCGTCTACAAGCATGAGCAATTCATCAAGAAATTCGGTGCCGCGCACGTCCTGACCATTCCGCTGACGTATCAGGATCGCTTTTTTGGCGCGGTGTTGCTGGAACGCGCAGCGGGCAACCCCTTTACCGAAGACGAAGTTGCCGAAATCGAGTCATTGTCGGCGCTGCACGCTTACATTCTGCACGACAAGATCGAGCTTGGGCGTTCGATTGTGGCAAAGAACCTGTCAGCCCTGACATCGGTTTTAGAATTCCTTGTGGGCTCACAGTACATGTGGCGCAAGGTGATCGGCTTGGCCATCGTCGGTCTGCTGGCACTATCGTTCTTTTGGCAAAGCACCGATTACGTTCGCGCGCCCGCGACCCTGCGCACAGTCGAAACCCGCCAGATATCGGCACCTTTCACCAGCTATATCAGCGAAGTACACGTCGTGCCCGGTGATCTGGTGCGCAAGGGCGACCCGCTGTTTGCTCTCGATGACCGGGATTTGCTGCTCGAAGAGCTCACGCTCATCAATACGGCCAAGCAGCTGGAGTCCGAATATCGGGAAGCACAGGCGACCTTCGACAGCGTTGGTATCCGCATCAAAGAAGCCCAGATCGATCAGAACACAGCCCGCCTTGAACTCGTCCGACGACAAATCGAGTTGGCACGGATCAGCGCACCCTTTGACGGTCGCATCCTTTCGGGCGACCTGACGCAATCGGTAGGCGCTGCGGTGGACAGGGGCGATGGGTTGATGGCGCTTGCGATGAACGACTTTTTTCAGGTCATTCTGGAAGTGCAGGCCAATCGCATCGACGAGATCGAGACAGGGCTTTTCGGTGACCTCGTGCTGCAGTCCATGCCAGAGCAGACGTTTTCCTTTGAAATCGACCGCATCACGCCAGTCGCTGAATACGACAGCGGCCGTACCTTCTTCAACGTCTCGGCATCATTCGCTGACGTTGACGACAAGTGGCGCTCAGGGATGGAGGGGATTGGCAAGGTCGATATGGGTGAACAGCGCATGATTATCCTGCTGAGCCGGGACATCGTGAACTGGGTTCGCATGCAGATATGGAGGTGGGTCCCAGCCTGAGCCGGTCATGTCAGAGAACATCTTTTCCCCCGACTGGTATCGCTTCGCCAACCTGCGCCCAAGGCTGAGGGCGCATGTCAAACTGCACCGTCAAATCATCCGCGGCGAGCCGTGGCACGTTGTTCAGGATGACCAGACAGGCAAATATCATCGCCTGAATGAAAAGAGCTACTCCTTCGTTGGTCACATGGACGGTCGTCAGACGGTGCAAAGCCTATGGGAACGGTTGTGCGCTCAGTTCCCAGACAACCCGCCCACTCAGACCGATATCGTCAGGATCATCTCTCAGCTTTATTCAACCGATTTGGTTTCAGGCTCGCGCAATCCCAATTTTGTCGAGATGTCCAAGCGGAAAGCGCGGCAGGACCGAACGGCTGTTATTGCGCGGATCAAGAACCCGCTGGCCCTGCGCTTCCCGCTGGTCGATCCCAACGAGTTTTTGGAACGAACCAAGGGCCTCGTTCGGCCCCTGTTTACCGTCTACGGTCTGGCGCTCTGGCTGATCACTGTGACGGTCGCGGTGGTGTTGTTCCTGCTCAACGTGGGCGAAGTTACCGGATCCTTATCTGATCGCTACATCACGCAGCAGAACATTGCGATTGTGCTGCTTTCCTATCCGGTGATCAAAGGCCTGCACGAGCTTGGCCACGCCTACGCGACCAAGGTTTGGGGCGGGGATGTGCACGAAATAGGGATCATGATGCTGGTCTTTATCCCCGTGCCCTATGTTGACGCCTCGGCCTCAGGGGCATTCAGTGCGCGCTATAAGCGGCTGGTTGTGACCGGTGCCGGGATCATCGTTGAGTTGTTTCTGGCCTCTGTGGCTATGATCCTGTGGGTTTTCCTGGACGAAGGGACACTGCGCGCGATTGCCTTCAACGTCATGTTGGTGGGCGGGGTATCGACGCTGCTGTTCAACGGCAATCCGCTGTTGCGCTTTGATGGTTACTTCATCCTCGTAGACCTGTTGGAAATGCCCAACCTGGGTAAGCGTTCGAACCAGTATCTGGGCTATGTCTATAACCGCTATTGGCTTGGCATTCGGAATTACAAGAACCCAGTGACCGCGCCCAAAGAGGAAAAGTGGCTGTTCAGCTATAGCATTCTGGCTTTCCTCTACCGGATTTTCATTTCGATCACGATTGCCATGTTTGTTGCCTCCAAGGCCTTTGTCATCGGCGTCGCTTTGGCAGCGCTGACCATCAGCAACGTCTTGGTCATGCCCGCTTTGAAGGGGGTGCAGTACCTGTTTACCGATCCGAAAACGGAGGTGCATCGCGTGCGCTCGATTGTTCTGACGATTATTCCGATTGCCGTGCTGGTCGCCGTTTTGCTGATACCCCTACCGCGCAGCCTGACGGTGCAGGGTGAAGTCCTGCCCAAGGAGCGTTATTCCATTCGTGCCGGCGTCGCGGGCTTTGTGGAGGCGTTTACAGCCAGTGATGCAACCGTTCAGGCGGGAGAGACGGTGCTCACCCTACAGGACCCGGTCATCGACAAGCGCATCCAATTGTTGCGGACCCAACTTGCGGAAGTTGACTTGGGCCTCAAAGCATTGCCGATCTCAGCACAGCAGCAGCTCGACCGCCTGCTTGATCAGCGCGCACTGGTGGACCGCAAGCTCTCCAACGCACAGGAGCAGCGTGACCGGCTCAACGTCGAAGCGCTCGCAAAAGGCCGGTTGGTGGTCCTCGACGAGCGTGAGCTTGAAGGCCGGTTTATCGAGAAGGGGCATTTGGTCGGGTACGTGCTGCACCCAGACGGCTTCCGCATCCGGGTCGCTGTTGTCCAACGGATCGCCGATGAACTGCGCGGTGTTGAAGACGAGATCGAGGTGATCTTCCAAACCGAACCCGGCACACGCTTCGCAGGCCGTTTCGTCAGTGAAACCCCGGAAAGCAGTGACACGCTGCCCAGCAAGGCCCTCTCGCGCGAGGCTGGCGGCCCTTTTACCCTGATCCCCGGTCCAGACGGGAGCATTCGGACCCTTGAGTCGCTGTTCTACTTCGATGTTGAAGTATCCGCCTTTGACCGCTTACCCGCCATGGGTGAGCGGGTCTTTGTCAAAGTGCCTGCGACGGACAAAAGCCTGATGGCGCGGATCTATGCGACCACGCGCCAAGTCTTCCTCAAGTACTTCTCATTCTGAGCCGAGCCATGGTTTCCTTCGAGCGCCCCAACCCCGGTTCAAAGCCCCGCCCCAACCAAAAGCGCCGCCCCTCTGTCCTGTTCTACGGGAACCGCAATGATGATGCGATTGCGCCGCTCTATTCGTTGCGAGGGATGGCCTCCATGCTCGTTAAAACCGCGCAGACGCCGTTTGTGCGGCGCAGGGGCCGTCGTTTGATCCGCCGTGCCGCGGCGCTGGCCCCCGAGTTGCGCAAAGAAGACCGCTCACAGCTGGATGAGCGGATCATCCGCCTGACCCCGGTTCTGGCGCAAGCCATGGGTCAGGAGCGCCGTGAAGATCGCGATTTTGCCGAGATATTCGCTGTCATTCGGGAGTTGTCCGACCGGCTTATCGGCTTGCGCCACTATGATGAACAAATGCTGGCCGCCTGGTACATGCTCAACGGCAGTATCGCTGAGATGCGCACGGGTGAGGGTAAGACGCTGGTTTCCACGCTGGTTGCAGGCGCGGTGGGGCTGGCGGGGATGCCGGTCCACGTGATTACTGTCAATGATTACCTTGCCGAACGCGATTTTGAGTTTCTGCGGCCTGTGTATGAAGCGCTCGGCCTGCGGGTTGGTGTCATTATCAACCAGACAGCACAGAAGGATCGACCCGGCCTGTATAACGGCGACGTCATCTACACCACCAACAAGGAACTCGCCTTCGATTACCTGCGGGAGAAAATCCAAACGAAGGATTACAGCGGCGCGTTGAAATACAAGATCAACAAGTTGCTGCCCGTGTCAGAAGCCCCCCTCGCTTACCCCTTTGCCGAGCGCGGGCTTGAGTTTGCGATCATCGATGAGGTTGACTCAGTCCTGATCGACGAAGCCCGAACGCCATTGCTGATTTCGCAGGAGGTTGAGGAAGACGGGCTGAGCGGATCAATCAACTATCATCGCGTGTTTGAGGTAGCGCTGAGGCTGGAGAAGGGTGCAGACTTTACCGTTCTGGAAGCCGAGCGCATTGTAGAGATCACCACGCGTGGACAAAAGCAGCTGGAAGCCTTGGTTGAACCGGGCGATGACTTTTGGCTCAAGGCCATCAACATCCGTAATTTTCTGATCGAACAGGCGCTTGTCGCTGAGCATCTCTTTTCGGCCGACCAGCATTACCTGGTCCGTGACGACACGGTTTACATCATCGACGAAAACACAGGCCGGGTGATGGAAGACCGGCGCTGGTCTGATGGGTTGCATCAGCTTGTTGAGGTCAAGGAAGGCGTACCCATCACGCCCGCTCGGGTGACAGTTGGACAGCTCACGTACCAGCGCTTTTTCCGCCGTTACCGGCAACTCAGCGGCATGACCGGCACGGCGCGGGCGGCGGCGCTGGAGTTTATGGGGATCTATGGATTGCGGGTGTTCAAAGTGCCGACTCATCTGCCCGACCGCCGCGCATACGCACCCCGGCGACTGTTCAGGACCCGTCAGCAGAAGCTTGATTACATCGGTGCCCGCGTCAAAGCACTGCACAGCGAGGGCCTGCCTGTGCTGATTGGCGCGCGCACGGTGCAAAACTCAGCGGAAATCAGTGCCGCACTGACGGCCATCAACATCAAACACGCTGTTCTCAACGCCACTCAGGACGAAGACGAAGCCGACGTTGTTGCCCTCGCCGGGCAGCCGGGGTCGGTATTGGTGGCGACCAGCATCGCCGGGCGGGGAACAGACATCAAACTGGATGAGACCACCGCAGCCCGGGGCGGACTGCATGTCATTGCTTCAGAGCTCTTCGATATCGCCCGGGTTGACGCGCAGCTGCAGGGACGATGCGGCCGTCAAGGCGATCCGGGGCGGGTTGAGTTGGTTCTGTCCATGCAAGATGACCTCTTCCTGCGCAAAGCCAACCCGTTCTTGCGGGCATTAGCAGGGGTTCTGATGACCGTTGGTTGGGCGGGCGGCGCTTATGGTGCGATGAAGGCTCAGCAACTACTCGCCCAGTTCCGTTACGGCACGGCCCGGCGTCGGTTGCTGGAGCGCGATAAGCGGTTGAGTGATACCTTTGCTTTCACCGGGGGTATCGAATGATGCTCGGCCCCTTGGATTTTAAAACATTTTGCACGCGGCTGAAGATCCTCGCCGGGCCTTTCATCTTCGAGCGTTCGCTGAAGGTAGACCCGCAGGGCGTCAACACCGATCGCTGTCTGATGACTTGGCCGCGGGAAAGCCTTGGGGCAGGGGCGTCCGCGAAATATCTGCGCCTGCTCGAAGATATGGGCTTTGCCG
>PAFB01000138.1 GCA_002700865.1 Rhodospirillaceae bacterium | reverse complement strand
TCGCGACTTATTGGAGTATTTCACCACCGTCGATAAAGGCGTGGTAAACAAAGGCGAACGTTATGTCGTGGACCAGATCCTGCCGATCACCATTGGCCGCGACTTGCTGCACCACGAGATTCCCGACATCCCGGCCTTGACTGATTTGGCCTGCATCAAGCGCCGAGTTTTGGCCTTCACTCCAGGACAACTCAAGCTCACCCTCGCACCATGTCCCGGCCTCCGAAATCTTTGCCAGAGCAAAGGCACGGTCTTCATAGCCTTCAACAATGACCACCCGCGCCATAGGCGGAATGTCCGCCGGCATATCGCCGAAATACAGGAAAGGCCGTCCGTTGTCCGCGTCGTAGAACCGATAGGGGTTGCGCCCATACTGGCGCATGCTGTCATTGTTGGGCACGAGAACCTGACCTTCGGGGAAACGCTCAGCAAAGCGTTCGAAACTCTCGATCCGGGAGGGCAACTTGGCGAGCCGCTTGCCGGCATGGACGCCAGCCAGCCCGTCACCATTGAATTGTTGCCACCAGCTTTCGGTTTGGCGGTCGTACATGATCATATCAGATTTCCGCAGTCGCCCCGATACGCCAAAATCATGGGGCGTGCCCTCGATGCGGGTATCGAAAACGATGGCGGCGTTACAAAGCGGGCAGTAGGTGACGGCTACCGGGACACCGCCAATGGTATCGTTGGCGATCTCGTGCCACGTCAGCACTTGCAAAGGGTAAGCCTTGGCTTCGCCGTTGACCTCAAGACCGATGACCGGTTCGGTTGGCGCGTAGCGGTCTCTGGCTTCATCCAGCGAGACGAAAACCGGGGTATCTATGGCAGGAATGCCATCCCGCGGCGGTCCCCCTGACAGGACTTCCGCGAAATCAATGGTCGATCGGCTAAAGTCGGCGAGTGGGAATTCACGATCCCACGATCCGGGGTAATCTTGGGCAGGCAAAAGGTTCTGTTCGCCATTCTGAGCACCGACAACCGCTGCGAAGCCAAAACTGAGTGCAATAGCTGTTGCCGCTGCTACTGCTCCTGCTGCTGCTTGGATTTTCATCTTTCACTCCCTCCCTGAGGCATCTGTCTCTATTCTGCCTAATCCAACAGGCCGGAAACACATCAACAAGCACGCTCACAAAAGCGTCACTTCAGCGGCTAATCCTCGTCGCAGGGGTCCTGTTTAGGTGTGGATCGTTTTGGTGACTCACGCTTTGAGATTTGGCCTACAATCGTCACCAACTTGGCCTGCGCCTTGCAAAACCAGTGTCAGGAGGCATCCATGTGCAGGCATGAAGCAGAGTGCTTTGATTAACGCCTCAGGAACGGAAGATTATGAACCTCGTTCGTCGCAATTGGACACAGGACCTGACCCTCGCGCTCAGCGTTTTCGCTGTGGTTGCGCTGTTGACTGGGGTAACACTGGTCGGGTTGCAGTGGGGAAATCAAGCGGCTGAAGCCACCGCAGAAGAGCCTTTGGTCGCGATCACTGACGCCAACATCGACAACTATTTCTCGACGCTGGAACGCCCTGAGTGGAACATGCTGCTGTATCGTATCACCGTTGTGGACTTCTGTGGCGAGTTGACGTGGCATGTTCGTGAAGGCTACCGCATCGACCGCAACCAGTTACAGGCCAAAGAGCCCATTTCGATTGCAGATGCCGCCGCCTTGCGAAATGGCGCGATTGCCCTGGTTGAAGAGCAAATTAACGGGAACGGCGTGCAGGACTACGCGTTCTGGTGCTCTGGACTAGGTGTAGCGGCGGCGAACTACTTTCGCTCCGTCTGGTCGTTAAACGCACAGGCTGGCTAAGCAGCGGCGGTTAGCCCGCTTCAAGAAAGGCGATGGCCTGCTCGCGCTCGAACAGATAGAGCAGGGTCCGCAACGCTTGCCCGCGGTCGCCTGAAAGCTCGGGTGCTTTGTTGAGCGTCAATTGCGCATCTCGCTGTGCAATCTCCAGCAAATCCTGATGCTCCGGCAGCGCCGCAAAGTGCATATCCGGCAGGCCCGACTGTCTCGTTCCCATGACATCACCAGCGCCGCGCAGGCGCAGGTCTTCTTCAGCGATGACAAAGCCATCATTGCTTTCCCGCATGATCGACAGCCGCGAACGCGCTGTTTCGCCAAGCGGTGCGGTGTAGAGCAGCAAGCAGGTCGAAGCCTTGGACCCGCGTCCGATCCGACCGCGAAGCTGATGGAGTTGCGCCAGACCAAAGCGTTCAGCGTGCTCAATCACCATGACGGTTGCATTGGGAACATCCACCCCGACTTCGACAACTGTGGTCGCGACAAGAATATCGCTTTCATGGGCTTTGAAGCGCCGCATCACGGCGTCCTTTTCCTCGCCCTTCATGCGCCCATGGATCAAGGCAACGCGGGGACCAAACATCTCCTTGAGCATAGCGTGGCGATCTTCGGCGGCGGTCAATGCGCTGAGTTCGGTTTCCTCAACCAGCGGACAAATCCAATAGACTTGGTCCCCCCGCTCGATGGCCCGTCCCAAAGCCTGCGCCACTTCTCCCCATTGGTCCTGCGGCTTCACCAGCGTCGTGATGGGTTGGCGACCTGCTGGTTTGGTCAGCAACTTGGAGATGTCCAAATCACCGTAAAGGGCAAGAACCATTGATCTCGGAATGGGCGTCGCAGACATGAGCAGCATATGCGGGGCTTCCCCCTTCTGCCCGAGCGCAAGGCGTTGATGGACGCCAAAGCGGTGCTGCTCGTCAATGATGACCAGCCCAAGATTCCGAAATTCCACGCCCTCTTGAAACAAAGCGTGGGTGCCAATCAGGACTTTGATCGCGCCCTCGGCACAGCCTGCCAAAACCGGACGGCGTGCGGCGGCTTTGTCGCGGCCGGTCAGAATATCAATGCGCACGCCAACTTTGGCCAAGGCATCGAATAGGTTGGCGTGCAGTTGACGGGCGAGGATTTCTGTCGGCGCCATGATTGCCACCTGAGCACCGGCTTCCACCGCGATCAGCGCAGAAAACAGCGCCACCATGGTTTTTCCGCTGCCAACATCGCCCATAATCAGCCGCATCATGCGCTGAGCCCGTCCCATGTCTGAGCGCACGGCGTCGATGGCGCTTTGCTGGCTGTCGGTCAGGATGAAGGGCAGGGCCTCGCGCACGGGGTCACTGAGCGAACCATCACCGACCAGCGGATTACCACCGCGCCGACGCCCCCGCTCTCGAACAATCATGAGGGACAGTTGCTGGGCGAGCAGTTCGTCGTAGGCCAGTCTGCGCAAGGCGGAAATCCGGGTGCCGCCGACGTCTTCCCCGCGAAAGTGCAGACCTTGGAGTGACGGGTTCCACTCTGGCCATGCCTGCTGACCCTTGAGCGAGGGATCAGACCACTCCGGCAGCTCAGGCACCAGATCCAACGCGGCATCCAGCGCCTTGTTCCAAACCCGCGTGGTCAGCCCTCCGGTCAGTGGATAGATCGGCTCGACTGCTGGGATGGTTTCGGCTTCTTCTGTGGGGACCATGTAGTCGGGGTGGGTGATTTGCCAGTTGTTGTTGAAGCGCGCGAGTTTGCCGGAAACAATCCGCTCTTCCCTGACCGGCAACTGCCCCTGCAGCCAAGCGCCCTTGGCGTTGAAAAACACCAGCGAAACCGGCGTGTCGCCGGCCATGCAATTCACGCGGTAAGGTGCCTTCGGGGAGCGGGGGACAAAGTGCTGAAGCACCAGCAGCGGCAGCGTAACGAGCTGGTCTTCATAGAGGGCAGAGGGTTCATTGATGCGTGTGCGTTGCTGAACCCGGCTAGGCTGAGCCCGCACCACGTCCCACACGTGCGGCCCTGCAACCCGCTCGATCAGCGCAGCGGATTTGGGACCAATGCCGGGTAAGTCCTTAACAAGTGTGAAAAGAGGATTGAGGATTGCCGGGCGCACGCTAACTGTTCACATAAGTCTGAAGTTTGATAGGGGACGTTCTACCATGAACTATGCGGATCGGCGCAAGCGTGCGCTTTGGCGGGCAGGGCACCGGGGAACACGCGAGCTGGATTTGCTGATGAGCCAGTTTGCCCAAGACTTCCTGCCAACCAGCGAAACCGCCACCCAAGACGCTGCGCAACGCATGGAACAGATCGAGGCTTTGCAGCAAGTCAATGATCCCGATGTGCAAGTTTGGCTACAGAACCCGGACAGCATTCCTGCTGAGCTGCCCGAGCCCTTGCTTTCCGCGCTGCGATCGTTTGAGTACCGAACCTGAGCGGCAGTGATGACGCTGGCGTCCTCTAGCCGCGCTCGCACTTCGACAAGGCTTAAACCCGCAAACTCAGGCGCGGCATGACCGGTAAAGACCAACAGACGACCCTCAATGAACCCGTACTGATTAGCGACGTGCCTGATGGCGCGGAGGCGTTTCTCGCTGCTGATATCGCAATGGAAACGGCGAAACCGCTGGTATTTGTTGCGCGCGATGACAAGCGACTGGCGCGGGCGGCATCCCTGTTCAAGTTCCGGCTGCCAGAGGCTGAAATTGTTCGGTTTCCGGCGTGGGACTGCTTGCCCTACGACCGGGTTTCGCCCAAGGCGGACCTGATTGCCACGCGCTTGGCAACGCTCGCCCGGTTGATCCGTCCGGCGACGCAGGACCGGCCTCGAATTGTGGTGACGGGGATCAATGCGCTGATGCAGCGTGTGCCGCATCCGGACTTTATCCGCGGGCTGTCGCTGGCCTTGCGGCCGGGGCAGGAGATCGGCTTTGAGGATGTGCAGGCACGGCTTGTAAATTTGGGGTTTCAGCGTGTTTCGACGGTGACGGAGCCAGGCGAGTTTGCCCCGCGCGGGGGCATTCTCGATTTCTTCCCAGCGGGGCGTTCAACGCCGGTGCGGTTAGATTTCTTCGGCGATGAAATCGAAAGCGTGCGCGCCTTTGATCCGCTCACTCAGCGCACCGACCAACCCATAAATGGTGTTGTGCTGGGACCCGTGCATGAGTTTGTCCTCAATGAAGCCAGCATCGAGCGGTTTAGAACCGAGTATCGAGAAGCCTTTGGTCGGGTAAAGGGCGAGGACCCGCTCTACGAGAGTGTTTCAGCGGGTCGGCTTTATGCTGGGCTGGATCATTGGTTGCCCTTGCTCCACGAAAAGATGGCGCTCCTGACTGATTATGTCCAAGGCGCTGAGTTGGTGTTTGAACCGGACGTCGCCGCCGCCAAGGACGCGCGACTGGAAACCATCAGCGACTTTTACACCGCCCGGCAATCAGTCTTCGAAGCGGAGAAAACAGACCACTCCTATAAGCCCATCACGCCAGAGCGTCTGTACGCGACTGAAACCGACTGGAATGCCTTCCCTGACCAACACCGTTGTTGGCAACTGACCAACTTTTCTGTGCCTTCGAGCGCCGAGGTTGCTTTGGCGCGCCATGCTTATCGCTCCCTGCCAACCTTTGCAGACGCCCGCCAAGACCCTGAGCGCAACATCTACACCGCCGTGCGCGACCGTTCGGACAAGGCCTTGGGTGAGGGGCAATCGGTTGTAATTGCGGGATTGAGTGCAGGTTCAGCAAATCGGTTGGCGAGCAATTTGGGCGAAGCGGGGATGGAGGGCATAAAGCCGCTTCGCGGATGGCACGAAGCGCTTGATGCTCAGAGCGAGGACCGACGCGTTTTCAACGCCGTCTTGCCGCTGGAGCGAGGCTTTGAGGGTGGCGGTTTTGCCCTGTTTACTGAACAGGACATCTTGGGCGAAAGGATCGTCCGCCCCCGGAAGCGGCGCAAGTCCGACAACTTCCTGACTGAAGTAAGCGGATTGGCGACGGGCGATCTTGTTGTGCACGTGGAGCACGGGATCGGGCGTTACGTCGGGTTGTTGACCATCGACTTGTCGGGCGCGGCGCATGATGTCCTGCACATCGAGTACAGCGGCGGGGACAAGCTCTACCTTCCTGTTGAAAACATCGAGGTCCTCAGCCGCTTTGGTGACGGTGAGGGCGTGGGTCTGGACAAGCTGGGCGGGGCTGCCTGGCAAGCGCGTAAGGCGCGCGTTAAGGAACGGATAACCCGCGTTGCCCGCGATCTTATGCGCATCGCCGCTGAACGAAAACTGCGCAAGTCCGAGATCATCGACGTTCCTGAAAGCGTGCTTGAGGAGTTTTCGCAGACGTTTCCCTACAGCGAGACAGACGACCAACTCAACGCCATTGAGGACGTCATCGAAGACCTCGCTTCCGGGCGGCCAATGGACCGGCTGGTCTGCGGCGATGTCGGCTTTGGGAAGACTGAGGTTGCCATTCGGGCTGCTTTCGTGGGCGCGATGGCGGGGCATCAAGTCGCCATTGTTGCGCCAACCACACTTCTGGCGCGTCAGCATTTCAAGACTTTTCAGGACCGTTTCAAAGACCTTAACATCCGCATCGCTCAACTCTCCCGACTGGTCAACGCCAAGGACGCCAGCGCGACCAAAGAGGCGCTGGAGCGGGGTGAAATTGATATTGTTATCGGGACTCATGCCTTGCTCGCTGAAAGCCTGACTTTTGGCAATCTTGGGCTCTTGGTTATCGACGAAGAACAGCGGTTTGGCGTGCGCCAGAAAGAGCGGCTGAAAAAACTCAAGGAAACAGTTCACGTCCTGACCCTGACAGCAACGCCAATCCCGCGCACACTGCAACTGGCGCTTACAGGGGTGAAAGACCTGTCGCTGATCGCAACACCGCCCATCGACCGGCTGGCTGTTCGCACGTTCATCATGCCGTGGGATGGCGTTATTCTGCGCGAGGCGTTGATGCGCGAGCAGTTCCGGGGTGGCCAGTCTTACGTCGTCTGTCCTCGGGTCAAAGATCTTGGCACCATGCGCGAGCGCCTTCAGAACATCGCGCCTGAGCTAAAAGTCGCCGTGGCGCACGGTCAAATGCCGCCGGGGGAGTTGGAAGACGTGATGAACGCCTTCTATGACCGTAAGTTCGACATTCTGCTCTCCACCAACATCATTGAAAGCGGCATCGACATTCCGACGGTCAACACCATGATCATCTATCGAGCCGACATGTTTGGTCTGGCGGCGCTGTATCAGCTGCGCGGGCGGGTCGGGCGCTCGAAGTTGCGGGGCTATGCCTATTTGTCTTTCGATGGTCGGCGGAAGCTCACGGCTGACGCACAGCGCCGACTGGACGTCATGAAAACCCTCGATAGCCTGGGCGCTGGCTTTACGCTTGCCTCGCACGATTTGGACATTCGCGGTGCTGGTAATTTGGTGGGTGAAGAGCAAACTGGCCATATAAAAGAGGTCGGTATTGAGCTCTATCAGCAGATGCTCGAAGAGGCAGTGGCCGAAGTCCAACTCGCCAATGAACTGGGCGTGGACCCCTCAACCGGTGAGCTGCGTCAGAAGCCGGACGATGATTGGGTGCCTGTCCTCAACACGGGCATCGCAGTCTACATCCCCGAAGATTACGTCGAGGCCCTTGATGTCAGACTGGGGCTGTACCGCCGGGTCGGTATGCTGCGCGAAGTCAGCGAGATTGATTCTTTTGTGGCTGAAGTGGAAGACCGTTTCGGTCCACCGCCGGAGCCTGTGCTTAATCTGCTGAAAACCGTCGAGTTCAAAATCAAGGCCCGCGCTGCTCGTGTTGAAAAGCTGGATGTTGGTCCCAAGGGCATCGTGGTCGGCTTCCGTGAGGACAAGTTTGCCAAGCCAGACAAGCTCATTTCGTGGATACGCGCCAACTCCCAAGTGATGTCCATCCGCCCGGATCAGCGACTGGTCTTCAAGCGCAAGATCGAGACCGACGACGAACGCAAAAAGGCAATCGTGTCTCTCTTGGATAACCTGAAAAAGCTCGCAGCTTAGCGCCTTAAGCTGGCAAATTTTGACTTTAGCCAGCAACATTGTCATCTTATGCGACATCAGATGTTGTGAGGCTGAGGGACCATGA
>PAFB01000137.1 GCA_002700865.1 Rhodospirillaceae bacterium | reverse complement strand
TTTTGAGCGCTCAAATAAATTTTTCGTGGGTGGGTGCGGCATCCCGTCGTTTTACTGCTGACTTGCAGGGTTGAATGTGAAAGACAAAAGAGGAAGCTAAGCCGAGATCACCCACAAACTCGAAAGACCATGACAGCCACGGTTCAAGAAACGCGCCCCCGCAAAGAGCGCACGGAAAACGCACAGCGCCGTCGGCGGCAGATCCTCGATGCGACGGCTCGATCCATCGTTGCCCATGGCTTGCAGCGGACGACACTGGCCACTGTTGCGGCAGAGGCCGGCCTTTCTCAAGGCGTTGCGGTTTTCTACTTCAAGTCCAAAAATGGTCTGCTGACAGAAGCGCTGCGCGACCTGTATCAAGCTTATGAACAGCATTGGAACGCGGCCCTTGCGCGGGCTGGAGAGGACCCGATTGCCAGGCTGGTCGCCTTGATTGAGGCTGATTTCGACGAGGACGTTTGCAACCCCGACATCCTCTCGGTCTGGTTCGCCTTTTGGGGTGAGCAGAAATTTACGCCGCAGTACGCAGCCGTTACCCGCGAGTTCGACTTGCGCCGCCAAAATGTCCTCAAGACGATTTTTCACGACCTCTTGCCCGATGATCCCAGCCGCGCCGCCAATGGTGCCGAATGGATTGATACGCTCACCGATGGTTATTGGCAGCATATGCACCTGTGCCCTGAACTGAACATGAAGGAAGACAAGCTCGCAGGCAGCTTCCGCTTCCTCGCCTCTCATCTACCCGAATACCGTCAGGCCATCTTGCTTCAAGCCGGCTTGGGTGAGGAACTCTGAGGGGCCGCGCCGGGTTGGGCATCAGCATCAGAGTCAGCTTCAGCTTCTTGTAATGCCGCCACGACCCATTGCTGAAAGCCGTGCACGTCGAATTCTTGCGGCATCAAACGGCCTTGTATGAATTTTGACGACTTGAGGCCTTGCTGGTTGATCTCGCAGGCCTGACCGTCCTCCATCATGACTTGCGTGGCAAAGTCGGTGACATTGGCGAGATCAAAGCCGGGAAGGTTGAGGGTCTCTGGTGCAAACAACCACTGAGCCCGCAACACGGTTTCCTCAGGCCCCGTCGCCACGACCGTGACAGCACGCACGTAGTCAACATGCGCGACGATGTAGAGCGAGGGATAGAGGGTCACAAAAGTATGCGCCTGCGCCCGCTCCTGCGCGGTCAAGCCGGGGAACTCTGGTCCGCACGACTGCCCGTTCACGGTCCACGACACCGCGCCTTCCTGCAAGGCGGCTTGGGCCGGGGTCTCGGGTGTCCATCCTGCGGCTTCGTTGGCCGCCATAATGCCTTGACGATAGACAGGAACCCTCTGGCTCAAAGCAGGATGAACGCCCGGACAGTGCAGGCATTCATTGTAATTCTCCCAGAAGACCTTCCAGTTACAGGCCAGTCGCTTTTCTAAAACGTGTCCGGTCGACAGGGTGTCCATGGGCCAGTTGTCGAGAATAGATGCGCCCAGATCGGGCTCAAACGCAGGCGGGTTATCGCGCAGACACAGGAACACGAAGCCATTCCAAACCTTGAGCGCGACAGCAAACAGGCCGTGCTCCAGCTTGTCAAAATCAGCGGTTGGCGTGCCGAAAGCCGTTGAGACCAACCCGCCTTCGATGTTGTAGGCCCAAGCGTGGTAGGGGCAGCGGATCAGCTTGCCGTTGAACGGCTCCTCTTCCGCCACACAAAGCGCTGAACCGCGATGACGACAGGTATTGTGAAAGGCGCGCAGGTGCCCGGCGGGGTCGCTGGCGACGAATAAGTTTTGGTCAGCAACGGTAACCCGCTTGAGTGTTTGCGCGGGAAAGTCCGTGACCCGGCCCACGTAAATCCAACCGCGCGCCCAGATCCCGCGCTGCTCTCGCCGGAACCATTCAGAATCGTAATAGGCAGTCGCTTCCAGAGCAAGGGGGCAGTGGTCGAGGAGGGGGAAATGGGGTGGCTGGCTGTTGTTTGGGGTCATGGCGGATCACTCCCTTGCTCACACCGGCGGGTGCTCGCGCCGTCCAAAAGTTGCCGTCAGATCAAGCGAGCGGCCCAGTTCCATCCCGGCGCGGTACCCGCCATAGACAGCGGAGGCGATGGTGCTCGGCGCTTCGGCATCACCAATCCGCACAACCGACTTCAGCGTTCCTGCCGCGCCGCTTTGTTGGCGCTGGTTGAGCGCGTCAAACAGGGCGGTTTCGGGCAAGCGACGGCACACCGGAAGCAACACATCACAGGCCAGCATGCTTTCCCGGCCCGACATGCTGCACTCAAGCCGCACGGTGCCTGCATCGTCGATTGCCGTCACCTGCTGGTTGGTAACAACCTCGACCCCTGCTTCAAACAGACGGGCGTTGGAGGTATAGATTTCTCCGGTATACACGCCGAACTCACAGGGCCTGCCGACCGGTGTCACAAGGGTCACGCGATGCCCGGCGGCGCGCAGCGCTAAGGCGATCACTGACCCCATATAGTAATGATCATCGTCGTAAATCATGACGTGCTCTGCGTTGATCGTCTCGCTGGAAAGAACCGTTTCGGCGCTGATGACACGGTGAGCTGCTTGTTCGGTCAGCCCGGTCGCTGAATGCCGCCCCACGGTATCGGCGGCCCACCGTGACCCGGTGGCACAGATCACATGATCGACGCCGAGACCCTCAATATCCGTTGCAGTCATAGGGCTTTCTGGGAAGATTTCGACAGTGTCGAGGCCTTCCAACTGCCCCAAGCGCCAGTCTCGAACCCGCGCCCATTCTGACAGACCCGGCAGGCGCGATTCTGCTGTCACCCGGCCACCCAGCGTGCGCGAAGCTTCGGCGAGCATGACGCTATGGCCAGCCTCACCCAGTACCCGCGCCGCCTCCAACCCACTCGGGCCGCCGCCCACAACCAGCACCCGCTCTGGCTTCGGCGCAGGGGCGACCCGCTCCGGATGCCATCCCATGCGCCATTCTTCGCCCATGGTCGGGTTTTGCGTGCACCGGATCGGCACGCCCAACGAGTCATGGGCGTAGCAGATATTGCACCCGATACACTCCCGGATATCACCCGTGCGCCCCTGTTCGATCTTTTGCGGCAGAAAGGGATCAGCGATCGACGGGCGGGCGGCACCGATCATGTCCTGTCCGCCAGAGCGGATAACCGAGGCCATGGTATCGGGCGACGTGTAGCGACTTACGGCAACAACAGGCTTAGTGGTCAGAGCTTTTGCAGCGGCGACACTGGGAGCCAGTTCGCCTTCTTTCACAAACCGGCTCGCACCCATTTCCACGGTGTAATCAGGCACTGTAAGGTCCCAAAGGTCGGGTAAGTCGGCGAGCAGGCCAAACATGTCGTAGGTCTCCGCATCATCGAGATCCACGCTGAACCGGCAAGCGACAGCTGCACGGCCAGCCACAGCTTCATGCGTTTCCTCGATCAGTTCCCGGACAATCCGAACCCGGTTTTCGAGCGAACCGCCATAGGCGTCGCTTCGATTGTTGATGCTCGGGTCGAGGAACTCGGAGATCAGATAACCATGAGTGGCGTAGACATAAACAATATCGAAACCAGCGCTCACCGCCCGTCGCGCTGCGTCCCGATGCCATTGGCGCAAGTTGCGGATGTCCTGGAGGTCGGCTTTACGGGTCTGACCGGGATTGTAGACGCCCGTATCGGTTTGGGGCCGGTTACGCAGTCCCAGCGGGGGCAGGCGGGTACTCAGGTTCATCACCATGCCGCCACCCAGCCACAGCTCAACGCCAGCAAGCGAGCCGTGAGCGTGCACAGCTTCAGTCATGTGGGCATTGGCGCGAATATCGTCCTCAGTCCACAGCGTGGCATTGGCGAAGTATTCGTTGTCGGAGCTTGGATGAACCGAACAGTACTCCGTGTTCACAACCCCCCAACCCCCTTCGGCTTTCATACCCCGCATCGCGGCCAGAGCCTGCGGACGTTTCCACCCCATGCCGCTACAGTGTGGCACTTGGTAGAACCGGTTCTTGGCCGTTACCGGTCCAATCGCCAAAGGCTCGAACAGAATGTCATGGCGCGGGTCTCGCATAGGGTCCTCAGTGATCAGCCGGTCGGGCAGGCAAAGGCCCTTGGGCACATGAATAAGCGCAAAAACCATGGCGCGGAGGCGCACGCCCTGTCCATAATTTAATTAAGCGCTCAAATAATTAGTGTTGCCTTTACACCGCTTGCTCTAATCTTAGTACCACACCACGGCCAAAGGATATCCCATGCGCAGAGCACGCCGCCGCTCCAGCGAAGTTGCCACCGCCGCGCCGCCGCCTGCGTCTACTGGCCAGCACGCCGGCGCGACACAGGCTTACCAACCGCTCAGCGACGCCGATGTCGAACTCATCATCGACACGGCAATCAATCTGGTGGCGACATCGGGAGTGATCTTTGAGCCCGGTTCCGAAGCCGATGCGCTGTTGGCCGCGGCAGGCTGCAGCGTGGGCGCGGATGGGTTGGTGCTTATTCCTGAGGCGGTGTCGCGTCGTGCCTTGGAAACTGTTGCCAAGTCAGCCACTCTCTGGGACCGGTCCGGCGAGAACGCCATCACCATCGACCCAGACCACACGCGATTCATGCCCGGCATGACGTGTATTGGTGTTTATGACGAAGCAACCGGTGAACCGCGCCCCTCAACGCGTGATGATCTGGCGCGGATCACCCGACTGGCTGACGGTCTGCCGAATATCGATGCTGTCTGTACCATGGTGAAGAACGTGCCGAATTCGACCCTGCATGGCGAGGTTGATGAGTTCATTTGCATGATGGAAAACACCACCAAGCCGCTGGAATGGCTCTGCGAGTACCCTGTTTCGCTGGAAGGGGTAATCGACATTGCATCTCAGCTGCGAGGCGGGACCGAAGCCTTGCGGGCCAAGCCGTATTTTCTGCATCTGGTGACGCCGCTGCCGGTTAACTTTGCCCATATCCACATCGAACAGATTATCACGGCTGTCCGCGCCGGTATCCCCGTAGGCGTTGGGACCTTGCCCATCGGCGGTGCCTCGTCGCCGATCACGCTGGCAGGCTGTGTGACACACTCGCTGATGACCGATATCGCCGCAATGGTTCTGGGCCAGTTGGCGGCGGAGGGGAGTTTTTGCATCGGCTGTTCAGATGTCTACTTCATGGAACCTGCCACTGGCGCCATCGGTAGCTTTTCGCAAACCTCAATGGCCGATATGGCGATTTGCCAAGTACGCCGGCGGATGGGCCTGCCACCTCTAACAGGAACCGGCGGATGCTCTGTTGCGCGGCGGTTTAATCAGGATGCGGTGTGGGAGCTGTCGTCGAACATGATGCAGATGTTCTATAATCGGCCCGCGACTTGCGATTACCTCGGCTCCCTTGATCAGGGGCTGACCTTCTCTGAACACGCGCTGGTGCTGTGCGACGATCTGGCGGGCCTCTTGAAAAAGATGTGGGAAGGCCTGCGCGTTTCGCCTGAACAGATTGGCACCGAGCTGATCCGCGAGCTTGGTCCGCGTGGCCAGTTTCTCGCTGAACCGCACACCGTAGAAAACTGCCGGACGCAAATTTGGGAATCGCGCTATCTGGGGGCAAATTTTCCCCTCAGTAATAACGATTTGCCCGACCACGACCTGATCCAACGCCTCGATCAAGACCTTCAAACCCGCCTTCAGCAACCTGCACCCTCAGCGCTTGACCCAGCGGTTCTGACCTATGCGCACGAGGTCTTGTCGCGGTTTGAAGGGCTCACGCCCGACGACTGATGCGCCCGGTGCTTTAAAGGCTTTCCATCACGTATTGCTTTCGAGCACGTCAGTAAGCTCAAACTTGAGCACATCCACAAGCCCCAAGTCCGAGATCCGAAGCTCCGGGATGACCACCAGAGCCAGCAGTGAGTGCTGCATGTAGGCATTGTTGAGCGTGCAGCCACAGGCTTCCATAGCCTCCACCATGGCTTGCGCCTTTTCTGCGACCTTGGCCGCCGGTTGGTCCGACATCAGCCCCGCGATTGGCAGCTCGACCAGTGCCAGTTCCACGCCATCCTTCCACACAGTGACGCCGCCGCCAATTTCGCCCAAACGGTTGGCCGCCGCCGCCATCATCGCACGGTCCGTGCCCACGACGATCATATGGTGGCTGTCGTGCGCAACTGAGGAAGCTATGGCCATTGATCCGCTATAGCCAAACCCGGAGACAAAGCCGTTTGTGACTTCACCCGTCGCGCGGTGTCGCTCAACCAGCGCGATTTGGCAGACTTCGCCGGTTGCCTGAACCCGCTGCTCGGTGACCGGCAGTTCAAAGCTCAGCGCTTTGGTCGGCGCTTGGTTCTCGACCACGCCAATGACCTTGGCCCGAACAGCATTGGCACCAGCAGGCGCGGCGATACTGAAATCATCCGCGTGCAGACGCTTCCCCAGCCTCACCGTATCGCGGGCGGCTTGCGGCCATGGGTAGTGCGGGCATTCAGCCAGCATTTGGCCCGCCCGCGCCACTCGGACCCCGCGTGCAAAGACGTCCTCGACGGGCAGGGTGGTCAAGTCGCTGGTCAGAATGGCATCGGCTCGTCGACCCGGTGCGATGCTGCCCAACTCGCGCTCCAAACCAAAGTGCGTCGCGGTGTTGATCGTTGCCATCTGTAGCGCGATTAGCGGATCGCAGCCGCATTCGATGGCATGCCGGACAACGCGGTTCATGTGTCCTTCGTTGACCAGAGTGCCTGAGTGACAATCATCTGTGCACAGCAGGAAATTCCGCGGATCGAGGCCCTTTTCCGTTATCGCGGTAATCTGGCTTTCCACGTCGTACCAAGCCGACCCCAGCCGCAACATCGAGCGCATGCCCTGACGCACCCGAGAAATCGCATCGGCTTCCGCCGTGCCTTCGTGGTCATCAGCCGCACCGCCCGCCGCGTAGGCGTGAAAGGCAATACCGCGATCAGGCGAAGCGTAGTGACCGCCGACCGTCTTTCCAGAATCCATGGTGGCGGCCATTTCTGCCAGCATCTGCGGGTCGCCGTTAATCACGCCGGGATAGTTCATCATTTCCCCCAGCCCAATAATGCCCGGCCAGGTCATAGCCTCAACCACGTCCTCAGGGCCAATTTCGTACCCCGTTGTCTCCAGCCCCGGCGCAGAGGGCGCGCAGGATGGCATCTGCGTGAAAATGTTGATGGGTTGCATCATCGCTTCATCGTGCATCATCCGCACACCCTCCAACCCCAGCACATTGGCGATCTCATGGGGGTCGGTGAACATGGTGGTGGTGCCGTGGGGCGTGACGGCGGCGGCGAATTCGGCGGGGGTGAGCATACCGCTCTCGATGTGCATGTGCCCATCACACAGGCCGGGGATGAGAAAGCGTCCCCCGCCTTCGACAACCTGTGTCGTCTCGCCGGTGCAGTGCGAGGCATCCGGCCCAACATAGGCGAAGCGTCCTTGGACGATGGCGACTTCCCAACCCTCCAGCACTTCGCGGGATTGTACGTTCACCAGCTTGATCCCCCGGATCACCGTATCAGCCGCCAAACGGCCAGCCGCAACGGCGACGAGGTGGGGGGCTGAGGTGGACCAGGAAGGGAACAAAGCAGTCATGGCGGCAGGTTCTGTTTCAATGGACGTTTTAAATGGGCGTTTCACCGAGCTTAACAGAAACATTCCGCTTCATGCGAGACCCCTGTTATCGTCCGCTTACCAAGCTTGGCGGCTGAACAGACCGGATCAAGGAACAATCAGCGCACCTTTTCTGACGTTAAAACAATGACTTAACAAACTGAAACAAACTGATTCAGGCTGCATTGGAGCGTGTCTGACAGCAACATGGTCGCTGGCTACATTGAATTCATCACCAACACCCAACCACCACCAACCCCGCCAACCCCCACTTCCATGAACCGCTACAGAGGACCAAGCCATGAAACAGTTTAACACCACCATCGCGACGCTTTCGATTGCCGCTGCAGGCGTGTTCGCCGTGGCCGGCACCGCAAAAGCGGACAGCACCCACACGCACACCCACGGCTCCACCTACTACGATGACCCGACCGAGAACGGGAACGCCATTGGAAATGCCATTGTTCTGGATGGTTTGCTCATCGGCGGGATCGCGCTTCTTGACGCGCTTTCAAACGCCAAGGCTGAGACCCACGGATACTACGGCTACACCGCTCCTCGGACTGTTGTTGCGCCGCCGCCCAAGCCGGTTCTCAAGCCTTATCACGCCCCCAAGCCTCACCCCGTGGCCGAACCGAAGAAGACAAACGTGGACTACACCACCAACTGCCGGGACCATGGTCACATTGGCATCTCCTGGGATGGTCCACGGGAGTTCTCGCTTCGCCGCCCGAATGGCAGCACGTTGAAGACCATTCATGCCGGTCGCCCGGTGATGAAGCGGGTTGCCAACGCTCTGGATTTCTTCGGCCTGGACACGACTTGCGTCATCAAGACCGTTAGCAACAACGGCAAAGTGGAAAAGACCCGCTTGTTCTTGAGCAACGGCCGCCTGGCACGGGTAGCAAATAACTGGAGCGGTGCGGATCGTATCATCCGCTTGAACCCCGACAATCTGCAGATTGAAAAGGTTCGTCGCGGCGAGTTCCACGTCACCAAGCCAAATGGCAAGCTGATTGAAACCCTTGAGTCCCGCAAGCAAGCCCGCGCTTTCATCGCCTTTCTCGATGAAAAGAACGCTCGGAAAAAGGTGGTCATCGAGGACTACAAAGACGAAACCAAGTTCGCCATCTACGCTCGCTAATCCAACGCTTGAGGCGTGGCAAGACCTGCAAGGTTTGCCCCGTTCATCTAACCCAATCAGCGCAGGACCCTCGTCTCTCCCCTGTCTCAACCGCGCTGTTCCTGCCCGCTCAGTCTCGCTCAGGCTGAGCGGGCTTCTTTTTGACCCTTGTCAGTTGATCACAATTGTATGACCAAAGGTTGCATATTATGCGCATTTTGCGCATAAATGGACATGTTCTAAGCTAAGAGATAGGGAAGACTGGAATGGCGAAGCGATCCAAAAAAGGTTCGAAGAAACCAACGGAATCCATGAGCGCACACGCGAAAATCATGCAGACGAAGCGGCGGCGCGACAGAGTGCTGCTGTCAATCGCTGGGGCGCTGGTCTTTGGCGTCCTTTGTGTCGGGGTTTGGTTTACGAGCTCACTGAAAATTTTGGAAGAAGACTACAGCATTGTGGGCTTGGGCGAGCCTGTTGTGGTTCAGGTACACCAACTGAACTGTGGTGACTGTGATATTCTTCGCGCCAACACCCGAAAAGCCCTTAAGAAGGTCAACAGTGATAGCCTGCATTACCGCATGGCTTATCTCCATAAAGACGCTGGCATTACCTTTGCGAGCCGACACGGCGCAGCGCAACCGACGACGCTGATCCTGTTCGATAAGTTTGGCCGCAAGCTTGGGTCTTACTACGGCGTCCAAGATGTCGACGAGTTGGTCGAGCGTTTTGAGAACATGCTCTAGGAGCGGTCCTCAAAGGCAATGACGCCGGTTAAATCGCGTCGCTCAAGAGCGGCACCGATGTAAGCGCAAATTTGCTCCAGTGCAGCCTTGTCCGTCTCAGAAAATGCGGCGGGCAGGGTGCTGTCGATGTCAAGAACAGCCGCAACACGGCCACCGACAAACACCGGCACCACGATCTCCGAAGCAGATGCGCTGTCGCAGGCGATGTGGTTGGGCTCGCTGTGCACGTCATCGACAATGCGGGTCAGGCCGGTTGCAGCTACACTGCCGCAAACCCCACGGCCAAAATCAATATGACTGCACCCAAGCGTTCCTTGGGAAGGGCCAACTTCCAACTCGGCCGCGCCAATGCGGCGATAGAAACCAGTCCAAAAGAAGCTCTCGAACGCATTGTCCAGCGCGCCAACAACCAAATCCAGCAGCGCAAAGGCGGACAGTTTCTCGTCGTCGCAAAAGACCTGGATAAACGGATCTATCGACTCATAGATCGCCGCCTTTTCAGCCTCGGCAAGCACCTCAGCAGGCACCGCCGCTTGTACCGACCCGCTGAAGAGAGCATTGATTGGCTCAGCCATATATCACGCTGCCTTGGTGCCGGAGGGCGCGCTCATCGCTTGCATCAATTCGGGGAGTTTGGCGTTAAACTCTGCCAGATTGCGTGCCTTCACCGGTCCAAAACCGCGAACATGCTCGGTTGCTTCGATGATGGCCTCAGCGGAAGCGGCATTTTCCTGAGTGACTTGCTCGGCAATGCTGTCCAGCAACCCTTCAACCCGCTCGATAAAGGCCCGTTCTGAGCGGCGCTCCTCGGTCCGCCCCAGCAAGTCCAGAGGCCCACCCCGCAATCCGCGCAAAGACGCCAGCACCCGCAGAAGCGGCATGACCAAACGCCCGGAGAAAGCGATCTTTTGCGGTTCTCCGGTGTTGGGGTCGGTTTTGGCAAGCAGTGGCGGGGACAGGTGGAAAGTCAGGGCAAAGGTCGGCCCAAACTTGGCCTTCATTTCTGCCTCATAGGTACCGTCGGTATAGAGCCGGGCAACTTCGTACTCGTCCTTGTAGGCCATGGCGCGGTGCAAAGCAGCCTCCGCGGCGGCCACCAGCCGAGGTGTTGCGCTGGTCAGGGTGGTGCGACCGGCGAGTTTGCTCTCGAAGGCTTCAATCGCATCGGTAAACCGGCGCGCATAGGCGCTGTTTTGATAGGCGGTGAGCATGGTGACGCGCTCTTCGCGGGTGGGCGGTTTAACCCCCTCATCCTCATCGAGCCCCTCAAGCTCGTCACCCAGCGCCGCTTGCGTAACCATGCCGGGGTCAATCGCCATCCAGCGTCCCCAGGCCAGAGCCTGTTTGTTGAACGGCACGGCAACGCCGTTGAGCTCAATAGCCCGCTCCACCGCTTCAACGCTGAGCGGGATCTGCCCCAGTTGCAGCGCCACGCCGACCAGAAACAGGTTCGACGCGATACTGTCGCCGAGCAGCTTGGTCGCTATGGTCGTCGCGTTGACCAGCGTCATGTCCTCGTTGCGGATTGAACCGGCGATCCGCTTTGTCAGCGGCGCAGATTGCATGGGCATGTCAGGTTGACGGGTGAACAGCGCAATTGGAACCACGTGATCGTTGATCACTGCCTTGGTCCGGCCTTCGAGGTAAGTCGCCATGATCTGCGGCGCAGTGCTGACTACCAGGTCACAGCCCAGCAGCAAATCCAGACTGGCCGGCGACACCTTGGGTGCTCCTGCGTCACCGCCTTTGGGGAGCAAGCGAACGTGGCTTGAAACCGCTCCATTCTTCTGGCTCAGACCAGTTTGGTCGAGCAAGGCCGAACCCAGCCCGTCCAAATGCGCCGCCATCCCCAGCAGAGCGGAGACGGTTGTTACGCCTGTACCGCCAATGCCTGTGACCAGCATGTTGTATTCACCTTCCCAGACTTGGGGCGCAGGGGCGGGTAGCGGGTCAGTCGGTAATTGGGGCTTTGGGCCGGTCTCTGGGGGACGAATTGCCGCCTGATTGGCCTCTTCGCCACTGACAGTCACGAAGGACGGGCAGAAGCCTTTGAGGCAGGAGTAATCCTTGTTGCAAACGCTCTGATCGATCTCCCGCTTGCGACCCAAAGGGGTTTCAAATGGCTTGATCGCCACACAGTTCGACTTAACCCCGCAGTCACCACAGCCTTCACAAACTGCTGTGTTGATGAACAAGCGCTTGGCCGGGTCTTCCATCGTGCCACGCTTGCGACGACGGCGCTTTTCCGCTGCGCACACCTGATCATAGAGCAGGATGGTCACGCCCTCGACTTCGCGCAGTTCCTTTTGAACCGCCTCCATCTCCTCGCGGGGTCGGATGGTGACGCCCTTTGCCCAAGGCGTGCCGCGCGCGTATTTGTCGGGGTCATCCGCAACCACGATGATCTTAGTTGCCCCTTCACCGGTTAGCTGCTGCGTGATCCCCCAAGGCGTCAGCCCGCCTTCGTGCGTCTGTCCACCGGTCAGCGCAACGGCGTCGTTGAACAGGATCTTGTAGGTCATGTTCACGCCGGAAGCGATGGCGGCCCGAATGGCCAGCAAGCCCGAGTGGTTGTAAGTCCCATCACCCATGTTCTGGAACATGTGCGGGGTATCAACAAAGGGGCTCATCCCAATCCATGGCGTGCCTTCGGCGCCCATGTGGGTGTAGGCGGTGGTGCGCTCGGGGTAGATATAGAGCGCCAATGTGTGACAGCCGATCCCAGAACCGGCCTTGGAGCCTTCAACAACCTTGGTCGACGTGTTGTGAGGACAGCCCGCACAATACCAAGGCATGCGCTGGGGCGCTGGGGCATTACCGCGATCAATGGAGGGAGCGGGCATCAGTCGGCCAACCCGGTCCGGATTGTCGGGCAGAATGTTACTCGACACCAGGCGACGGTCGATCGCGCGAGTGACTTCCAGCGCGCCGAATTCCCCGTGAGCGGGCAGCAAAGGCTGTCCCTCCGGATCGCGCTTGCCGGAAAGGACCGGGCGCGGCCCTTCCGTCGCTGCCTTGAGGACAAGCGTCGCTGCCTGATCCTCAACCAGTGGCCGCTTTTCCTCGACCACCAGCAGCTCATCACACCGCATGGCAAAATCAGTGAAGGACTGTGGTTCCAGTGGCCAGACCTGCACCACCTTAAACAGGCCAATGCCAAGGGTTTCCAGATCCGCTTCGTTCATCCCAAGCATGCCCAGCGCATCACGCGCTTCGAGATGGCCTTTACCAACGCCGACGATCCCAAGGCGCATGCGGCCCGTTTTCGCGCCATGGGTTTGATGATTGATCCGGTTGACGCGCGTGAAAGCCTGAAAGGCCGGTAGCTTAACCGACCAGAGCCGCTCTTCTTGCGCCAGCATGGAATCCGGGTGGCGAATTGAGACACCTTCAGGCGGCATGTCAAAATCGCTTGGTGTGACAAACTCAAGCTCTTCGCCAACCAGCTTGACCGCACCGGAGCTTTCCACGGTATCGGTCAGGCACTTCAGTCCTGCCCACGTCCCGGCAAAGCGACTGGCGGCATAACCAAACAGCCCCAGCGGCAAAAAATCGTGAATACTTGCAGGGTTCAGCACCGGAATTCCCATGCCAATCAGCATGGGTTCGGACTGGTGAGCGGTGGTTGATGATTTGGAAGTATGATCATCCCCCAGCGCCAGCAGCACGCCGCCATTGGGCGATGTGCCTGCGAGGTTGCCGTGCTTTAAGGCGTCCCCTGAGCGGTCAACACCCGGCCCTTTGCCGTACCACAGGGAAAATACACCGTCATAAGGGGTGGGATCAAAGATGCCGACTTGCTGCGTTCCCCATATGGAGGTCGCGGCAAGGTCTTCGTTCAGGCCTTCCTGGAACTTGATGTCGTATTCGTCCATGTGCGGCTGCGCGCGCCATGCCGTCAGATCGACGTTGCCCAGCGGAGAACCACGGTAGCCCGAAACAAAACCACCGGTGCGCAAACCTGCCGCGCGGTCGCGCCTGGCCTGATCCATGACAATTCGTAGCAGAGCCTGAGTGCCGGTCATGAAGGCAACGCCCTCCGACTGGCTGAACTTGTCCTCTAGCGTGACCGAAGCAAGCCTTTCGCGCTGCGTCGCATCCAATGGCGTTCCATCCGGCATCCCAACCTCCTAAGCTCGAGCCTGATCACCGAGGGTGCCGAGATGCAGGCTCTAGGCGGTAAGATTGCCTGATCTCAAAGGTCCAGTCTATAGGCTCGCGATGCCGCACCGGCGCGTATTTCAGATTGCTCGCCCTCACTGAGCGGGCCCAACCATTCATTCCAGATCGACACGATATCCGCGTAAGATTTGAAAAGCTTATCCACCGGGAAATTGCTGCCAACCATCACACGCGAAGGGCCAAAGGCATCGAGAATGGTTTGAAACACCACCCGACAATTCTGTGCGCTCCACTGGGGATGGTACATGCCCAAGCCCGATAATTTTATGCTCGCATGCGGTAACTTCGAGAGTTTCCAAATACCATCAGCCCAATGCGACAACTCCGGCTCAGCCGCCGGAACCGCGTCCCGTTTGGCAGCATCAAACAGGAAATAAGGCCCGCCACAATGGTCGATGATAATCGGGATATCTTCATGCCGGGAAAACAGCGCGACCGCGTCATCTGCCTGATCAGGATAGAGCTGCAGGTCAAAGGATGCTCCGTATTTTGCCAGCAGCGCGAAGTTGGCCTGCCAGGTGGTTTCCTGCATTAGTTCCATGGGAACGAAGCTCATGTCCGGCGCCGCGTCTGTGCGCGCGACGATCTGCCGGATACCACGAAACCCCGGTAAAGCAGCATGGGCGGCGAGGGTGGCCTCTGCGTCTTTGCTGCGCAGGTTGGCAAAACCGACCCAGGCGTTTGGCACGCCTAAACCGGGTTCTTTGCCGGTCTGCTCAACAATCCAGCTGCTCTCGCTGACCGGATCAGGCAGCCCGCCATCAGCTTGAACATGCACGGAAGCAATTGCCCCTTCTGCCGCGGCCTCAGCCCAAAACTCGTCTTTGACATAATCGCGCTGAATTGGCGTGGGGTCGCCAAAGGGCTTTGGCTCTCCGATCTGCCGCAACCAACCGTATTCGAGCACGTGGGGTTGCCACAAATGATGGTGAGCATCGACGAATTTTGGCTTGATATCGGACATCTTGGTTTCGTTCCCTCGGCTCAGCCTTGCAGACACAAGTGTTGTCAGCACTCAAAGGCCTTTGTAGGGAATAAAGTCAAGGCGAGACGGCCGTTTTACCATTCTCAGGTTTTAATCCGTGAAGGGATGTGCGCCATGGTGCGAATTTACGGGGATTGTCTCTCAGGCAATTGTTACAAACTCAAGCTCGTCACAGAGTTGCTGGGCACCCCGCATGCTTGGAAGTTTGTCACTTGGACTGATGGTGGAACCCGGACTGACGACTTTGTCTCCCGCGTCAATCCTGCTGGAAAAGTACCGGTTCTGGAAACGCCCAAAGGTGAAATGATCCCGGAAAGCGGCGCGGCTCTTTACTACCTCGCTCGCGACAGCCACCTCTGGCCAACGCGCGAGTCCGACCGGGCGCAGGTGCTCCGTTGGATGTTCTTTGAGCAGTACAGCCACGAGCCAAACCTGGCTGTGTCGCACTCACTGAAGACCGCCGCCAATCCAGCAACCGAAACCGACACCAAGCTCGCAGAACTCAAGCCCGCCGGCGAGGGAGCCTTGCAAACCATGGAGCAGCATCTGAGCACCAACGATTGGTTTGTCGCTGGCGCACCGACAATTGCGGATATTTCGCTCTACCCCTATACCTACAAAGCTCCTGTTGCAGGCTTTGATCTCTCCGATTACCCTCACGTAGTCGCCTGGCTCGGACGGGTGGAGCGCTTGCTGGGGTTTATTTCCATGGAAGACGCAATCGCTCAAACCACACCTGCCAAGTAGCGGCGGCGACTTAACCACCTTTGTTTAACACACATGAGGAAACGATGACCCCGCACATCGAAGCCCAAGTTGGCGACTATGCTGAAGATATTCTGCTGCCCGGAGACCCTATGCGGGCTGAATGGATTGCAGAGACGTTCTTGGACAACGTCAAAGTGGTCAACCGCGTGCGCGGCGCGACGGGCCTGACCGGGACCTACAAAGGGCGTCACGTATCTGTTCAGGCCACAGGCATGGGCATGCCTTCAGCGGCGATTTACATCAATGAATTGCTAATGGAATACGGCGTGACGCGCTTGATCCGCGTGGGAACGTGCGGCGGGCTCAATGCGGAATACAAAGTGCGCGACATTGTGCTGGCGCAGGCTGCCTCCACCAACTCGATCCAGAACGCAGCACTGTTTGGCCAATACCAGTTCGCGTCTGTGGCCAACTTCGAACTCCTTCGCCGGGCAGCAGCGGAAGCAGAGCGGGCCGGCTTGCGGACCGTGGTGGGCGGCATTGTCACTGATGACAACTTTTATGATCCTCTGGGCGGCGCGCCCTATGAAGTGCTGCAGAAGCACGGCACGGTGGCTGTGGAAATGGAAACCGCCGCGCTCTACACCATCGCCGCACGCTACGGCGCAAAGGCATTGACGATTGCGACCATCTCCGACTGCCTGATCACCCACGAGCAGCTCTCCGCTGATGACCGCGAGGCCAGCTTGGTGGAAATGGTGACGCTGGCGCTTGAAACGCTGGGCTGACCAACAACAAGACCAAAGTTAGAAAGCTCCCGCTTGGCACCGTCCGCGCGGGGGCTTTTTTATGCGGGAGGCGGGACGCGTGTGCGCCCCGCCTAAACCTCGACTTACTGAGGCACCAGCCGCAGTTTGCCCTTGCGGTTGATCTCAGCATCACGGCGGCTTGTCGAAAACCGCACGTACTCTCCTTGCGCCCATTGATCGACAAAAGTGTCGTGCAGGCCGGAAAGCGGGTTGCCGCTTTGCCCATTAGACGTGATGAACAAGCTGTGATCCGGACGACCAAGGTCGAACAGGTGCCGCAGCGATGCGCCTGAACCCATGGACATCATTTCCCCGTCATCGCTAAACGAGCCGCCGCCCACGTTGACGGTGTACGGCCCACCCGGCGCTGAGACTTCGTTTTGGAAGAAATCACGGACCAAACCACCGACCCCTTCGAAGCGGTGAGACATGGTTGCGATATGAACATCACCCCAGCGCCACTTCCTGTGGTCCTTACCCAGGCGCTTTGTCAGCCGGGTTACGGCGTCATTGAAGGCCTGTGTCACGATTTCGCGGCAAGCCTCAACGCCTTTTGGCTCCGGATCAGCCACAGCATCCCCGCACCAACGGGTTGAGTCGCCATCGAGCATAGCCTGATAAAGCGTGGGCTTGATGGCCCAAGTGTTGCGGGTCGACCCAGTCTCAGCCGCCCCGTCGCTGAGCTGTGCCCATTCATCGCGATAGAGGCGGTTGTTCAGTTCCCTGATCCACGTGAGAAAAAGTGTCATCTCCCAGCGCTCAACGCCCGTATCAAAACCCTGCCAAAGATCGAGGTCTTCGAGGATTTGAGCGTTGACGGCGTCTGCATCCGTCGCATCGATTAAACGCGGCAAAATGGCTTCAGCGAAGGTGCTTCGAGTATCCGTCTGGATGGCGGCTAGCGTCTCCACGGTGTGCTGGTCGCTTTCACGCAACAGCGTCCAGAGCCGCTCACTGCGATAGGGCATGGCCCACTCAGAGGTGATGAAATGCGGGTAGTTTGTCAGATTGCTCTGGGGGGCGTTTTCGTTGGCTGTGACGACGATCCCAGAGGGCGGGTTATGAATTTGGGGCAAGTCCTCAAACGCCAGATACCCTTGCCAGTCATAAGCCGCATCCCAACCCAGCCCAGGCACGAAACCACGCGTCAGGTTGCCTTCGCCCCGGACCGGAATGCGACCGGGCGCGACATAGCCAATATTGCCGTCAATATCGGCATAAACCATGTTTTGCTGTGGCGAGAGGAAATTGGCACTGGCGGTCACAAAATCATCGGCACTCTGCGCGCGGTTTAGCATGCTGGCCGCGTTGATGGTCGTGTCGGTGTCATCCAACGCCGTCCAGCGCAGCGACAGCACGAATTCATCACCAAGATACCGCCCAACGGATGGCAGAACATCCGACATAACGGGACCATGGCGGGTTTCGCGTACTTTAATTCGAACCGGCTCAGCGCCCTTGACCGCTATTTCCTCAACCCGTGTTTTGAACGGCTCGATGCCAGAGGGGGTGAGGTAGGAACGCGGCTCGCCCGGCGCGATCTTTTCCATGTAGTAGTCTTGAACATCAGGACCGGTGTTGGTGAAACCCCAGGCGACTTTATCAGTGCGTCCCAGCACGACATAAGGCACCCCGGGAAAGGTCGCGCCCATGACGTTCAGGCCTTCTTCGGAGACCAGGTGCGCGTAGTACCAAACCTGCGGCGTGGTCAGGCCCAAATGGGGGTCATTGGCTAGAAGCGGCTTGCCGCTCGCCGTGTGTGCGCCGGAGAGTACCCAGTTATTCGACCCGATGCCTTCAAACAAGGCACTTGCGGGATACAGCAGGTTCAGC
>PAFB01000136.1 GCA_002700865.1 Rhodospirillaceae bacterium | reverse complement strand
TGTTGCTCCACGAGTTGCTCTTGCTGCGTAAGCAGCTGAGTTCGTGAAACTAAATTCCTGCGCATTAGCATGCGTAGGTGGGGTCTTGGGCACCTAGCAACAGAACGCCCAATTTCTCCCATTTCCCCTGTAAATCTGATTTGAAGCCAGAGAATCGGCTGAATTAGCGCTATAGAGCAATGATATTCACTACCGAACCGTTGGTTCTGCAGCCTTTCTTAACGCATAAGCCTTGAGTCACCGCGCATAATCAGGGCTCGTCGCGCTCCTACCTCAGATTCAGTGCGCCAAGTTGGCAACGCCTAGAGATTGTCGAAGTCATCTTGGGGAATCAGGGTCACGCCCACAAACCATTCCGCCAGACTCCCACGCCCAAGCAGCAAGACTTCATTTCTCAGCTGGGGGGAAACAGGTTAGTGACGCGGGATATGCGATCATGCAGGCGCCGCTTGGCGTTGACGGCGACGAGCGTGCTGATGACTGCGGGGTCTTCGGCCTTGGCGGATACGGACGTGTCTCTGGGCGGCGAGTTGGGGATGAGTGCTGTTGTCGGGTTGTCCAAGGGCGGGGAGGCTTTTGATTACAGCTCCTCGATCTCGATCAACATCGATATTGATCACAGCACTGACTATGGCCTGATGTTCGGTGGAGATTTGTCTCTGGCGACCCTCGATACCTTTGAATTCGAGGCCTACGACTACACCGACCGTCGCGGCGTTAAAGAGCATCGCATTTTCCGGATCACCGCTCCGGGCCCTACCAACATCATGGGCGAAGTTTACGGTGTGTCGGGTGGTGCAGCTGTGGATCCGTCCGAGATCGTTGCGGTGAAGATCAACTCTGACTGGCTGTCACTGGGCAGCACCCGTTCGCATGTCCAATTTCCGCTGCCACCGCGCATGGCTCAAAACGTCTGTAAACTCGCAGGGCGTCTTGCGGACGATATGGCGGGCCGCTCCGCGAGTTTTGGCATACTGCCGCCAGCGCCCACCGTTGCCCCTGTTTTCCGAACACACGTGGGCAACGGCTTATATCGTGACGACCAAATCTTTATCGCAAACAGCGGTTCCACCGGCAACTATGCACCCGCCGGACAATTCCTTGCCAAGCGCGCTATCTGGGCGACAGGGACAATCACGACCACTGTGAACATTGGTACGCCGCCTTCAGTGAATGGCTGGGCGCAGCGGATCGGCGCGCGGGTTTCGGTTCATCCTCTGGGGTCATTGGTTGGCGCGACCAGTCGTCCGGGTACAGCAGCAGCCGTCTTTCAAACCCGTTTCGAGAGCGTCAAAATCAGCCCTGACCAGATCACCTCCGGCACACAGCCACAGCTGGTCTACCAAAGCACCGTCAGCAACGCCGCTACGGTCCTTTTCAACCCGGGTTCAGATGAGCAGGACCAGCAAAAGGTCAACTTTGCGCAGGTCTACGTCGGTCCCTTTGCCGAGATCCGGACTATTGGCAGCTCAGAAAAGCTGGTGACAGGCGCTGTTTGCTTTGAGCAGGACCCATTCGACAACGAAACCAACGCTTTCATGCAACCTGTCAGCAAATTGCTGAGCCACACCGCGGCCTCGATCTACGTCGAAGGAGGGTTTGGCCGGGTTACCGTCAGTACGCGCGATGACAGCGGCATCATCACCAGTGATGGCCCTTGGGGCGACACGGTTTCACTGTCTGCCGAAAATGGCGTGGTGGTGTCGGCGGATACCAATGGTGCCCTGTTCGGCATTATGGGGACCGTTGCGGCAGTGCCGCAGGTGCAATCACGAACCCTCGACACCATCGTTGGCGCGAAGGTCGATCTGGGTGCTATTGCGCTGGCCACGGACATTCATTTTGATCCAGCTGTCACCGGCTTTTTGGATGCCTGGCAACTCGAAGCCGCCCTGATACCAACGTCGCTCAGTCGGGTTGGACTGGTGTTTGACAGCGATGATCGCTGGTGGGTTGAAGCCGTTTTTGGTGGATCAGCATTCCTGGTCGAGGCTCAAGCCGGCTTGCCCGACGGCCACCTGCCCGGAGAACCCGTCTACTGGTGGGTCAATGGCGAGTTGAACGTCAACGGCGCGACGCTCTCAGGCGAATATCATCAGCAGGGCGATCTGGCCTTTGGTCTTCAAGTGGATGTTGGTGCAGGAGAAGTGTTTGCTCGGGTGGAGCAGGACGACGACATCGTCAATCTGCGCTTTGGAACGACACTCGCGTTTTAACAGCATTCTTGCGGGACGAGGTCCAATACTGTCTTGCACAGATCGCCGGTCTTTGCTTGTTAGTTCACAACACCACTAGCGAGGAAAGCTGAACGCATGAGTCAGTCTGTCATAAAGTCACTCTTTGCGCAGCGCAGCCGCGATTTTCTCAAAGACGTTCTCAGCCGATACGCTGACGGCGGACCCAAGGCCCCCGATATTTTGCTGGTTGTTAAAACTGGTCATCCAGGGGCGGTTTTTCCTGCGTATCTGAAGGAGGATTACCCCGACACGATCCATTTGGTGTTCGGCGGGTACAGTGAAAATCTGCTTCTCGGTGAGTTTGGTTTTGACGTCACTCTGTCCTTTGGCGATGGCTACGAAAACCTGAGCATTCCCTTTGATGCCATCGAAGGGCTGGTGTGTCAGGACGAAGGTTTTGCCCTGCAGTTACCGTCGCTGGAAGATACTGCGGAGCCAAGCGACGATGAAGCCGAGCCGGCGACGGTTGAGGGCTTCGACGACGAGACCGAAGAAGAACCCGCTGACAAGGGCGGCGACAACGTGGTTACGCTCGACGCTTTCCGCAGAAAGTAAGCCTCGCAATGGCCAATCAGCACTTCGCCGCACCAGTCGCGCAATCTGACCCCCTGATCGCCGCAGCTTTGCGCGATGAGCGGGGCCGGCAACAGCGGCAGATCGAATTGATTGCCTCGGAAAACATCGTGAGCCGGGCCGTTCTGGACGCTCTTGGTCACGAAATGACGAACAAGACGCTGGAAGGCTACCCCGGCAACCGCTTCCACGGTGGCGGACGATTTGTTGATGTGGTGGAGCAGGCCGCGATTGACCGCGCCAAGGCGCTGTTCGGGGTCGAATACGCCAACGTGCAGCCGCACTCTGGCAGCCAGGCGAACCTAGCTGTTTTCTATCTGCTGCTGAAACCGGGCGACCGCGTGCTGTCGCTGGACCTCGCCGCAGGGGGGCATCTGAGCCATGGGCTGAAGGCCAATCTGTCTGGTCGCTGGTTCGATGCGCACCATTACGGCGTTGATCCAAGCCGTGAAGTTATCGACTATGAAGCGCTGTCCGAGGCCGCTGAGCGGCTCAAGCCGAAGCTGCTGATCGCAGGGGGCTCAGCCTATCCGCGCGCCATGGATTTTGAGCGCATGTCACAAATTGCGCGGCGGGTTGGGGCGTGGTTTCATGTGGATATGGCCCATATCGCCGGACTGGTTGCTGGCGGCACACACCCTTCGCCTTTCCCCCATGCCGACATCGTGACGTGCACCACAACCAAGACACTCCGCGGGCCAAGGGGCGGGCTGATATTGACCAACAACGAGGACTGGTTCAGGCGCCTGCAGTCCGCCGTGTTCCCGGGTGTTCAAGGCTCAATCCATACCCAAGTGATCGCCGCCAAAGCCATATGCCTGGGTGAAGCCCTGCAACCCGCTTTCCGCGACTATGCCGCCGCCGTGTGCACCAACGCCCGGGCGTTGGCGGAAACGCTGATTGATCGCGGCGTTCGGATTGTGTCTGGCGGTACCGATACGCACCTCGCCCTACTCGATCTCAGCAGCAAGGGGCTCACGGGTAAGCAGGCTGAAACCGTGCTTGAACGCGCCAATATCACCTCCAACAAAAACGCCATTCCGAATGACAGCCCGCGCCCGCCAGAGTGGGTCGGTTTGCGGCTTGGCACTGGCGCTGTGACGACGCGGGGGATGGATGCGGCAGATATGCGAAGGCTGGGGAGCGTCATTGCGGACCTTATTGACGCTGAAGCCGCCGGTCAGAGCGATGCCGCCGTGGCAGAAGCCGCGAAAACCGTTTCTGCCCTCTGCGAAGCCTACCCGATTTACTGATCAATCGGCTCTGTCAACACCGGTCCGGCGGTTCCACACCAAGCACCCAGCCTTCTTCCGCATAGACCACTGCCGGATATTGCGCCTGCATCCAGTGCAGCAAGGTCGGTTGGTCGTTGAGCCAGCGATGGGTCATGGCCTGCACTTGGTCCGCGTCTTTACAGGGGCCGCCGAAGTCATCGACGGGCCACAGGCTCAAATACAGTTCGGTAAAGACCTGAACCGAGCCAGTGGCAGGCACGGTTTCAAACGGCCAGACCCGAACCGCGAACCGCTCCCGTAGCCGCTCCAACACCGGAATCCCCATTAACCCCTGTGAACCAACTGAGCCGACATAGGCAAGCTTCCACCCCGGTTGCGACTTGGGCACTGGGACTTCGCAAAGGCGGCGTTCGTCGATGAAGTGCTGCTTGGGCCGATAGGGTGACAGGAAGGGACCGGCATGCTTGACCGGGCAGCCCCAAAAGGGTCCTTCCGCAAACCCAATCCGCTGATTGAGCGCAGCCGCAACAGCAAAGCGATTGTTGTTGTTTCTGTCGCTGTCCTCGATCATGGCGGCAAAGGTCTTCCAGATCATCCGCCACGGCGGCGCGCCGTCTTGATCCTTGCGGCCCAATGCACGGGTGAAGCCTTCGGGATAGCCAAAGGGGAAATCAAACCCCATGAGCAAGCGGCTTCCTTCGGATTGACTGGCGGCGATTTGCTCGGCCAAGTAGGCCTCCGCCGCCATTCGGGTCGGAAGGTTGATGCATTCGCTCGCCCCCGCCCGGGTCCGGCGACTGATCCAGATTGAGTTGTCCCCCTTGACCGGGACAGAGGCAGCAGACCAGTCTACGGCAATCAGCGTATCAAACTCTTGCATGGGCAGCGGCACCGGAAGTGAATATGGAACACAAGGATATCAACACTTGGCTGGCCTCGCTGCAACTCGATCAGCGGCCCGTCAAACGGTCGGTGACAATCTCAGGCCATGCAACCTCGATTTCGCTTGAGCCCGTGTTCTGGGATGGACTGCAACGGCTTGCGCGGGAGCATGGGGTTTCGCTGGCCAGCGTGGTCGCAGCGATTGATCGAGCCCGCGGCGATAACGGCCTGCCCAGCGCCATCCGCCAAGCGTTGTTTGCACGGTAGCGCAAGAGGGGTCTAGCGGCCGATTTCCAGTGTGTCAGGCGCCGTCAACGGGCCTTGAAGCACTAGGACTTGCTCGACCAGCTCCTGATCCTCGGCGCGGTATAGCTCAATGCGTAGTGGGGTATCCGGCAAGAACCCGCGCCCGGACAGGGTATCGAGTTCCACAACACCTTTGGTCAGCAGCGTTCCCCGTCGCCCTTTAAGCGCGAGCGTGTTGGACTGCAGCGCGCCATCGCGTACCTGCACGACGCCATCAAGGGCGGCTTCACCGTCAAAGAACAATGAACGCAAGTCTTCGTAAGCATTGATCCCCTCCCCCTGTGACAGGAAATCGTTCCAAACACCCGGTTCGAGCGTGCTGGCGGCGTTAATCGCAGTCAGGGCGAGATCGAGGGTTGCTTCCCCCGTAACGTCAAAGGACGCATCGACCTGGGCCAACAAATCACCCATGGATTGCGAGCGCGCCTGAAAACTGTTCGACTGGAAGGAAAGACGACCAAAGCGCAAAGCGGTGTCGTTGGCGACAAGGATTTCGGGAGCGGCGTCAGTGACGGCGACGGTCAAATCAGCAAAGATATCATCACCGGCGAGCACATCCCCGGTTGCCGTGAGCATCCCACCTGCCAACAAACCTTCGGCGAAGGTCCCGTTGACGGTGTTGAGGCTGTAGCGCCCCGGCGAGAACTCGATCTCTATTTCGGCGTCAGTCAGCGGCCCCAGTTGGCCCACGTTCAACCCAATGCGCCCTGACAGCGCGGCCAAAGCCGGCGAAAGCATGCTGTCTTCAGCGTCACTCAAGAACAGCGCGTTGAGCAGGGGCAGCACTTCCAAGCGATTGACAGTGCCGTTGAAGTCCAGGGTTCTGGTCGCGAAGCCGTAAAAGCCGTTGCCGGAAACTTCGATATCGTCGCCCAAAACTGCTTCGACCTGATAGCCGTAGTTCTGATCAAGCCGTGACACGCTGAGCTCAAGCGTAATCGGACCGTTAGAGGACAAGTCGAGGTTTATGCCAAGGTGTCCAAGGAATTGCTGTGCATCGGGATGTTCAATGTAGAGCTTGAAGGCTTGACCGGCGGCAGGTTCGCCATCCTGAGCCTCGTCGTGCTGCTGCAGAACCAAAGCCGCGCCGAGCAACCGCCCTTTACCCACCAACTCATCCGCATTGAGCAGTCCGGACAGCGCAACATCGCCCGCGTCTTCAGCGGGTGAAAATGGAATATCGAGGGTCTGGAACAGATCGCTGGCGCTGCTGGAAGTAAATGACCAGAAGCGCGTACCGTCGCTGTCAAAATCGCTGCCTGTCAGTTCCGTGTCGCCACTGCGCAGGGTCAGTTCCCAAGGACGGGAGGCGTCCGTGCGCGACACGGACAAAGAGTCCACAGCCAGACGGTCGAGAATATCGGCCACAAGCTGGTTTTCTGTTGCCGCGGGGGCAAAGCGTTCGATGAGTTTCTCACCGGCCCGGGGGTCGTCGTTCAAGCGCACAGTGACCTTGCCGAAGTCGAGTGTTTCACCATCAGCGCCGATGGATCCTATGGCTTCGAACTGAGTACCGTCGTCTTCGGCAAAGGTGGCAGTCACGTCAGTAACGCCGTCCTCCCGCGTTGAAAACCCTGCCTCAACATCGGTCAAAATGCGACCGCCCAAGTTGGCCTGCTCAGCCTCAAGCGACAGCGTTTGCGTGCCCAAAGCCCGCATCCGCTCAACCATGGCGCGGCCCTGATCCACCAAATCGGGGGTGGCTCCGGCGGCGTTGTCTGGGGAAGCGCTGGTCCAGGCGTTCAGGTCGAGGTTGTCAGTGACCAACTCAATACCGGCCTCGCCAAAGCCCTGCTCAGGGTTGAGGCTGAAGGGCAATCCGCTGACGTTGAAGTCACCTTGGGCCGTTGTCACTGTGCCCTCAACGATCTGCAAGCCACCATCCTTAAGCGTGACCTCGCCTTCAAAATCCAGTCGGCCCAGCGAGCCAATCAAATCGGCAAGCTCGTTACTCTCCGTCAGACGGGCTGGATCATCTGCGACCAGCCGCCCCTCAAAGCTCAGATCTTCTGGTCCGTTGAGCGCCAAACCCGTAAGATCGAGGGTCAGCCCACTCTGTGTGTTTCCCTTCAGCGATGACAGCGTCAGTCCTTCCTGTTGGAGCGTGCCACTGGTGAGCAGGCGCTCAACCACTTCGCCGTTGGGCAAGCGGAAATCCTGTGCTGCGATATCGAAATTCACGGTGAGGCCGCTGAGATCTGCCACCGCGCCGGGCAGCAAAGCGGTCCAATCCTCCAGCGGTAAGCCAGCTGCTGAGTCGCTCAGGGAAAACCCGCGTCCGGTCAGGTTGACGTCCAACATGGGCGCGCTGTCATCCGGTACAAACCGAGCGCTGCCGCGCATCTGTTCGCCGTTGCTGCGCGTCAGGGTCAGACCGCGGAAATCATAGCCCTCGCGATCGCTCAGCAGCCGCGCTTCAAAGGTCACGCCCTGCCCGTCTGCAATCGCAAGCCGGTCAAAAACCGCATGGTGAAAGTCCTCGGCTGTCAGCTTCCAGTCCAGATCTTCACGGATGATCAGGTTTTCGCCGAACTTTTCATCTATCGCCCCGCGCAGGTTCAGAGCCGAACCATCCGCGCGACTGATATCGATGTTAAAGCCACGCTCCCCGCCGGGGTTGGCATTGGGGACAAAGGAAATCGCCACCTCGTTGGCTTCATTGTCGTGGAGCACGCTGCCTTTAGCCTCGAAGGCGTAACCGCTAACCCGGCGCACTTCCATCGTATCGATGTCAAAGCGGTAATTCTGGGCAAAGGGGGCATCGTAATAGTGGATTTCTCCACCTGTCATCTTCAGGCTGATCAGTGACGCGGCTTCGTTGGCGCTACCAGTCAAACCGGTGAACAGCGGCGCGGCACCAAACGTGACCGCGTGATCCTCGCCACGCGACAGGCTCATCACAGGACGGTCCAACTCCACAGCTTCCACCAGAAAACGGCCCGTCGCCAGTGCCCGGCCCGACAGGTCAAACGTTGCCGTGTCAGCAGAGAGCAGAACATCATCCGTATCCGCCCCATCGCCGCGCACGCGAATATCGATCAGTTGCAGGCGCGGGCGTGGCAGAAAGGTTATGGCAGCGCCTTCAGCTGCATCAACCGGCTGGCCCAGCGCCCGGGTCAGGCCGATGAGCGCCTGGGTGCGATAAACACTGGGGCTTAACAGGCGTGGCATCAGGCTCAGGGCGATCAGAAAGACACCAATCAAAGCCGAGATGAATATCCCCAGTCGAAGCATTTCTTACCCTTTGGCCAAATCGCGTTTGATGCCCTTATACCGAGAACAGCCAAATCGGAAAAGCGCAATGACCTCAATCCATTACAGTGGGATGTTGCCGTGCTTGCGCCACGGGTTTTCCAACTGCTTTGACTTGAGCATCTCCAAAGACTGAATGATGCGTCTGCGCGTGCCGTGGGGCATGATGACATCGTCGATATAGCCCCGTTTTGCGGCGACAAACGGGTTGGCAAAAGCCTCCTGATACTCGTCCGTGCGCCGCTGCAATTGCTCAGGATCTCCGGCTTCTTTGCGGAAAATAATTTCCACCGCGCCCTTTGCCCCCATCACAGCAATCTCTGAGGTTGGCCAGGCGTAGTTGGCGTCGCCGCGAAGGTGCTTGGACGCCATGACGTCATAGGCACCGCCGTAAGCTTTGCGCGTGATGACGGTCACCTTGGGCACCGTGCACTCTGCATAGGCGTAAAGCAGCTTAGCGCCGTGCTTGATGATGCCGCCGTGTTCCTGATCCTTCCCCGGCAGGAAGCCGGGAACGTCAACCAGCGTGACAACGGGAATGTTGAAGGCATCGCAAAAGCGAATGAAACGTGCGGCCTTGCGGCTGGCCTCAATGTCCAAACAGCCCGCTTGCTCCATGGGCTGGTTAGCGACAATGCCGACCGTTGAGCCGTCCATGCGAGCCATACCAACAATGATGTTGGGTGCAAAATCTGGCTGGATTTCGAAGAATTCCCGATCATCGACAATGCGGTCGATCACCTCTTTCATATCGTAAGGCTTGGTGGGATCTTCCGGCACCAGTCGGTCGAGCGCATGAATGTCTCGGCGCGGGTCATCCTTGGTGGGCTTGACCGGAGCCTTGTCGCGATTGCTCAGCGGCAAAAAGCTGAAGAACCGGCGCAGGTTCAGCAGTGCGTCGATGTCGTTGTCAAAGGCGGCATCGGCAACGCCGCTGATCGACGTATGGGCAGAGGCACCACCCAGCTCTTCCTGCGTGATGTCTTCGTGCGTCACGGTTTTCACAACATCAGGGCCGGTAACGAACATATAGGACGTATCGCGCACCATGAAGATGAAGTCAGTGATGGCCGGAGAGTACACCGCGCCGCCTGCGCATGGTCCCATGATCATGGAGATCTGAGGAATAACGCCGCTGGCCAGCACGTTTTGCTGAAAGACATCAGCGTATCCGCCCAGACTGGCCACACCTTCCTGAATGCGCGCACCGCCACTGTCGGCAAGACCGATCACCGGCGCGCCGACCTTCATGGCCTGCTGCATCACTTTACAGATTTTTTCCGCATGCGTTTCGGACAGTGAGCCGCCAAAAACGGTGAAGTCCTGGCTGTAAACAAAGGTCCGGCGGCCATCGATGGTGCCGTGACCGGTAACCACACCGTCACCGGGGATACGATTGTTTTCCATGCCAAAATCAGTCGCCCGGTGCTCGACGAACATATCGAGTTCCTCGAAAGAACCAGGGTCCAAAAGCACGTCCAGACGCTCTCTCGCCGTGAGCTTCCCGCGGCTGTGCTGGTTATCGATACGCGCCTGTCCGCCGCCCAAACGGGCGCGTTCACGGCGGCGTGCGAGTTCGGCTACGTGGTTGGCCAACGCCTTTCTCCCTCTATCTCGATGCCTCTCAATCCTGACGACTCAGAGCCGCCAAAATCGTACCCGCCGAGCGCGCGTCTTCGCGCTTGCCTGCCAGCGAGCCTTCGAGGTCTTCATCCGGACCCCAAGTTTCAATCTGAAACCGTTCTTCCAGGGTCGCCAATTCAACGGCTTCATCGGGCGAGATCCGTCCGAAGTACACCGCCAGTGCTAACACCAGACTGCCCGTTGCCCCAACCAGCGTGCGCAGTGCGGTGATGTGGAGGATATCTAGCCTGTCCAGCGGTCGACGCAAAGCAAACAAAGACTGCGCAGGCTGATCAACCGCCATGATCCCTCGTGTTACCGTCAGCGGCGCGTCAAGCTGCTTCGCCGCCCAGTCCAGCAGCGGCTGCCAGCTTTCATCCTGCAAAGCACCCAGCGCCTTGGGCTCACTGACCCGGTAACAGAGCAGGTCGGTTTCCCCGTACTTCGCGGTTTCATCGCGGATCAGGTCAATCTCGTCGCCGAAGTTGTCAATGCCGGTGAATACCAGTTGTGTGACCGGCATCGTCGTCGGCACGACATCTTTTTCCTGCGCGTTCCATTCATAAGCAATCGCCTGCGCCAGCGAACGCGTCGGCAGGTGCAGGTCGCGTTTGGCGGTGGTCTTCAGCGCTCGGCCATCAAGGTGGATTTCCCACACCCTCGCGCCAGCCACCTGAACCACGGTGGCGACCTTGTAGAACTTGCGAATTTTGGGAGCTTCACCGTTGCCGCCAATCTTCATGGGCGAAAATCCTTCTCACTGAGTTGCGCCAGCGCTGCCGGGAGATCGGAAAAAGCGTCAATAAGGACGTGTGCGCCCGACTCACGCAAGCGCGCCTCACTGTGATTGCCATAGGTCACACCAACGGCAAAGGCTCCCGCGTTGCGCGCCATCTCCATATCAAAGCTGGTGTCGCCAATGACCACGGTATCATGCGCGTCAGTGGCGGTTTCTGTGTTAGCGGCCCAGACCATATCGGGCGCGGGTTTGCCGAGGTTGGTGTCAGGGGTCTGCAACGAGTGGAAATAGTGGCGTAAGGCAAGGCTCTCCAACACCGCATCCAGGCCGCGCCGATCCTTGCCCGTGACCACCGCCATAAAGGTTTCATCATGGGTGAGCGCTTCCAGCGTTTCGGCGACACCGGCATAGGGGCGCACGTTATGCTCGCCCCGAGCGCGCTGACCACGAAACGCCTGACGATAGCGCTCTGCCAGGTCGCGGACTTCAGCCGCCGACGCCTCCGGTGCCCAATGCTCAACGCACAGCTCCAGATGCAGGCCCACAACCTCCCTCACCTGTTCGGCGCTGGGGGTTGGGAAAGGCGTGCCAGCAAAGGCCTCAACCGACGCGTCAACAATCGCCGCTAGGCTATCGATCAGCGTACCGTCCATATCAAAAGCAAGAAGCTTAAACCGGTGTTTTCCGTGGTCTTTCATGCCGGTTTGGTGTCACGCTCCACCCGATCTGGTCAAGCGTTGAGCGCGTCTTCAAAGGCAGATGGCAGAGGTGCGCTGAGACGGAGGATAGAGCCGTCAGGGTGCGGCATCTCCAGTGCAGCTGCATGCAGATAGAGCCGCTTGGGCGCTGGCCAGTCTCGGGTCAAACGGACGCCGTATTTGCCATCGCCCACGATGGCACCGCCAAAGTGGGCGGCGTGAACGCGCAGTTGGTGAGTGCGCCCTGTGCGGGGTTCAAAGGTTATTAGCACCAGCCCATTCTCAGCCCGACGCTCAACCCGGAACAGGGTCTCTGCCGATTGCGCGTTGGGAGCCTTAAGATCCACCACAACCCGCTCCTCACCGCCTTGGCGAGTTTTGATCAGCGGTGCTGAAATCACCCCTGCGTCTTCCCCTTCTGGCCAATCCGTGACCAGCGCCTGATAGGTTTTGCGTGCCTCGCGGGAGGCAAAAGCGCGGGTCAAAAAAGCCGCAGCGTCGCGCCCACGGCCCACCACCAGCACGCCCGATGTGTCACGGTCCAATCGATGTACCAGACGCGGCACTTCTCCGGCTTCGTTGACGAAAGCAGGCAGAGCACCATCGACATGGCGCGTCGTTTTGGTGCCGCCCTGTACGGCCAGTCCGGTCGGCTTGTCAAAGGCGAGGACGCGGCCATCATCGAACACAGCGGCGGCGCGCAACTGCTCAACCAGCTGCGGATCAGGACCGGCAGAACTCGCAGTGTGGCTGTCTGCTGAGTCGGACTTTTGCGCCTGTGGCGGCAGGCGGAGGCGGTCCCCCGCTGCCACTCGCTCAGCGCCCTTGACCCGCTTGCCATTGAGCCTGACCTGACCGGTCCGGAACCACTTCTGCTGCGCGCCAAATCCAATATGGGGGGCGAGGCTCTTGACCAGTCGATCGAGGCGCTGGCCGGCCTGATCGGCAGTGATGTCGATTTCAACGGCCAAGGGACTGTCCTAACCAATAACCGGCCCAGCATCCGCCAACTGTCACCACAACAGTCCCCACAATATAGCTTAATGCGATCATCGGTCTGCCTGCGCGCAGGGCGTCCACAGCCTCCAGCGCAAAGGTCGAAAACGTGGTCAGCGCGCCCAGCACCCCGACCATCAGAAACAGGCGAAGCGGGCTGGACCACGCTTCAGCATTCCGGAACATAGCCGCCAGAAACCCCATAGCAGCGGCCCCCACTGCATTGGCGACAAAGGTGCCAAACGGGACACCACCAAGGGAGCCAACGCTGATAAACAAGCCATAGCGCAGGCAAGCGCCGATGGCGCCGCCCATTGCAACCGATACCCAGATCACCTGTCTTCTCCCTCCGCAGCGTCACGCCCCGACGCCCCTTGTCGGCGCCGTGCCCGTAACCGTGCCCAGTATTCGAGGCGTTTCTGAATGTCGCGCTCAAAGCCGCGTTCAACCGGCTTATAAAACTGTTCCCAATTCATCCCGTCGGGAAAGAAATTCTGCCCCGAAAACCCGTCTTCAGCATCGTGGTCGTACTGATAGTCCGCACCATAGCCAATGTCCTTCATCAGGGTCGTGGGCGCGTTGAGGATCGCTTTGGGCGGGGGCAGCGAGCCAGTTTTTTGAGCTGTTGACAGACCGGCTTTGTGGGCGGCGTAGGCTGCGTTGGATTTGGGGGCTGTAGCCAGATAAAGCACAGTATTCGCCAAAGCCAGATCCCCTTCGGGACTGCCCAGACGCTCGTAAACCTGCCAGGCATTCAGCGCGTGGGTCATGGCATGAGGGTCGGCGAGGCCGATGTCTTCAACGGCAAAGCGGGTCAGGCGCCGCGCGATGTAATTGGGGTCTTCACCCCCTGCCAGCATTCGCTCGAACCAATAAAGCGCCGCATCGGCATCCGACCCACGCAATGATTTATGCAGTGCGGAAATCAGATTGTAGTGACTGTCCTGTCCCTTGTCATAAACCGGGCGGCGTCGCTGAACGATTTTGAGCAGGCTGTCTGACGTCAGCGGCTCGGTACCCGCAGAAGCCCACACCTGCTCAGCGAGGTTGAGCAAATAGCGGCCATCGCCATCAGCCAGCGCGCAGATGGTCTCCCGCGCGCCAGTATCCAGCGGCAACGCTCGCCCCTCCACCGTTTCCGCCCGTTGCAGCAGTTCTTCCAAGTCTCCCGCTTCCAGCCGTTCCAGCACGAGCACCTGACAGCGCGACAGCAAAGCGGCGTTGAGCTCAAAGGATGGGTTTTCTGTGGTGGCACCGAGCAGGACAATCGTGCCATCTTCGACAACTGGCAAAAAGCTGTCTTGCTGGGATTTGTTAAAGCGGTGGATCTCATCAACGAAAAGCAGCGTCGCGCGGCCATCCCGTCGCCGGTCCCGGGCCGCTTCAAACAGCTTCTTGAGGTCAGCAACCCCGGCAAAAATCGCAGAAATCGACTCAAACTCAAAGTCACCAATCTGAGCCATCAGACGCGCCAACGTGGTTTTCCCGCACCCTGGCGGCCCCCACAGGATCGACGAAACCAGCCGGTCCTGATCGACCATGCGCCGCAACGGCGCGTCGGGGGCCAGCAGTTGTTGCTGACCAACGACATCATCCAGCCGCAGGGGCCTCAGCCGGTCGGCCAGAGGGCGCTGCGCGTGGGTTGCTTGGCTGAATAGGCTGTCTGTCATCCCATCCGTTTGCGCAGACGAGGCAGATTAAGCAAGAGCCAAAGGCCAAAAATTGGGCTGCCGATCACGTTGATCGCCAAAATCCAAGGCAGCGAGGCAAGCTTGTTCTCTGAGAAAACAAACATCACCACGCTCATCAACCAAAACGAAATGTAAAGATCAGCCAGCGTCACCTGATTCCACGGCTCCCGCAGCGCCGCAAGAAAGGCATCGAGGTTCCCGTTGGCGAACCCATAGGCCACGATCAACACCATCACTACAGAGAGAATCAGGGTGATCACGCGCGGGATATCTTGGAAAAAGGACATGTTTGGCTCCGTACAAAACTAGATTTAAGGGACTTTTAAACACAGATTGCGCGTTTTGGGGCTCAGGGAAGGCGATTCCTGCGGTTTATTGACCCATTTTGTCATTTGTTTCATTCCTTGATGGGACTTGCCTTATTTCAACCTTCCCAAAGTGCGAACCCGGACCCAGTTATTTGTCATCTAGGCAAGGAACCAAACGCGGAATGCTCGCCAAGAAGCGATCGGGGACCGCGTCCTTCAGGGAGACACCGTTGAAACGCCTTATCCTTACCCTTTGCGTGGCCATGGGCCTGACAGCAACGACAGCCGGAACAATCAGCGCGCAAAATACAGAGCGCGCCGTGCCCGCCTCTGCTGTGCAAATCCAACTGTCATTTGCGCCACTGGTCAAACAGTCTGCGCCAGCGGTGGTCAATATCTTCACCCGCGCCGAGATTTCGCGCTCGCCCATGGGTGTGTTCGGCGACGACATCTTTGGCTCGCCCTTTTCCCGGCAAACGGAAAAGGTACAGACCGCGCTGGGGTCCGGCGTGATTGTGCGCAACGATGGTTTGGTTGTGACCAACTATCACGTCATCAAGGACGGCACTGAAGTCGAGGTCGAGCTTTCAGATAAGCGTGAGTTTGTGGCTGAGGTACTGTTCACGGACAGCGCTTCTGACCTGGCGCTGCTGCAGATTAATCCTGAAGGCGACGACTTGCCCATTCTGCCTTTTGGCGATTCCGATGGTGTTGAAGTCGGTGATCTGGTTTTGGCCATCGGAAACCCCTTTGGCGTGGGTCAGACGACGACCATGGGCATTGTCTCTGCTCTCGCCCGGACGGGTGTGGGCATCACCGAAGTTGGCAGCTTCATTCAGACTGATGCATCGATTAACCCCGGCAACTCGGGCGGGGCGCTGGTTGATATGAACGGCAACCTGATCGGCATTAACACCGCCATCTACTCCCAAAGCGGATCATCCGCCGGAATTGGTTTCGCGATCCCGGCAAACTTCGTGGCGAACACATTGCGCGCGCTGGAAAGCGGAGATGGCACAGTCGTCCGCCCTTGGCTGGGCATCACCGGCGAGGACGTAACCCGACAAATGGCGCGCATTCTGAACCTTGAAGGCAGCGGCGGGTTCTTGATTGATGAAGTCTACGACCCCTCGCCTGCGCACAGTGCCGGCCTGGAAACGGGCGATGTAATCCTCAGCCTGAACTCTGCTGAAATCCTTACCAGCGCAGAAATGCGCTATGCGATTGCGAACAGCCTAGTGGGCGACACGATGGAGGCACGGGTGTTTCGGCAAGGCGAAATCATGGATGTGGCCTTTGACCTGACAGCGCCACCCGAAGTTCCAGCCCGCGAAGAAACCCAACTGACAGGGCGCCATCCTCTGCAAGGTGCCAGCGTCATTAACCTGTCGCCGGCTGTCAGTCAGGAACTGGACTTGCCCGGCAAATGGACTGGCGTAGTGATCTCTGAAGTCCCCAGCGGCTCAATCGCGGCGCGTCAGGGTTTTCGTGAAGGCGACGTCATTCGTTCTGCTAACCGGCAAATCATCGAGAGGGTTGAAGAACTCGAAATGGTTCTCGAAGACGCTCGCTCGCGGCGTTGGTCGTTTATCCTCGACCGTGGGGGACGGACAGTGACCTACCGGCTGGTTTACTAACCATGACCACTGCCGCCCCGCGCCCGCTTGGACTGACCTTGGGCGATCCGGCAGGTATTGGCCCCGAAATCTGCGCCCGAGTGCTGGCACAGAGCGATCTGCCTGAATATCCGGTGGTCCTGGGCGATCCAGCGGTTTTGGAGCAGGCGGCAGAGCGGCTGGGACTGTCGCTGCGCCTGCACCGGATAACAGCGCCTTGGGAGAATGACCCCTTCCCGAGTGACAGCATTCCCGTCCTTGCCACGGGTCCCTCTGCTGCGTCAGTCGAGGTGGGTGTTGTATCGCGTGAGGGCGGAGAGGCTGCTTTTGACGCCATCAAGACAGGCATTGATCTGTCGCTTAAGGGGGTTCTTTCCGGCATTGTCACGGCCCCTATCAATAAGGAAGCCTTCGCCGTCGCTGAAGTGCCTTTTCCCGGTCATACCGAAATGCTGGCCCATTACGCCGGTGCTGAGGTGGCCATGATGCTTGCCAATGATGACATCCGTACCGTGCTGACCACCATCCATGTCCCCTTGCGTCAAGCGGTCGATATGATCACCCGTGAAAGCGTCCTGCGCGCCATTCGTCTGGCGCATCGAGGGGCCTTGGCGCTCGGGATTGATGCGCCACGGGTCGCGGTGGCGGGACTGAACCCGCATGCTGGTGAAGGACGCTTGTTTGGGGATGAGGACGCTGACGAAATCGCCCCCGCCATCGACGCTGCGCAGGCCGAGGGCATCAATGCCAGCGGCCCTTGGCCCGGCGATACCGTATTCATGGCAGCTCGCCAAGGCGCGCACGACGTGGTCGTGGCTCAATATCATGATCAGGGGCTGATCCCGGTGAAATACATGGGCTTGGCTGAGGGTGTGAATATCACTCTGGGGTTGCCATTTATCCGGACATCGCCGGATCACGGAACCGCCTTTGATATTGCCGGAAAGGGCATTGCGGACCCGTCCAGCCTGCGAACCGCCTTTAACTACGCGCTTCAGCTTCGGTCTTCGGCCGAGTAGCAGTAGCAGAAGAAGAAGAGCCACCCTCGCTAACACTGTCATCAGCGCTCCCTGAGGGATCCCCCTTCGCTCGCACTGCCGTCAGAACGACCACAATCACGGCCAAACCAACGACCCCACCACCAGCGATTTCGTGGGCCTCGGGACGCTGGCCAATGAGCAACCAGATCCAGATTGACCCCAGCAGCGTTTCCAGCAGAAACACTAGGCTGGTTTCTGCTGAGCTGATCCAACGTGGGGCGAGCGTCACGAAAATGAAGCTCAAGCCAGACACGGCAATGATCAGGAAAGTAAACTCCCAAAACACACCCGACGGAATTTCAAGCGTGGGCGCAAAAAACGGCATGATGACCATGGCAAGCAGTCCGGCGAGTGCGTTCGACGGCCAGATGTTGGGCTGTTTGATGCGGCGGGTCAGGGTAAAACCCAGCCCCAGCAGCGTGGGCACAAAGAACAAAGCCAGCAGGCTGGGCCAGGGCGGCAGGATCAGGCCTTGGCCTGACTGCAGGCGGGCAAAACCTTCGTGGGCGACCATCTCTCCCCACGCAACAATGCCCATCCCCAAAAAGGACAGCCCGATTGCGACCCACACGGCCATTCGGGGTGGTTCTCGGAGAAGAATGATTGAGAACACAGCACCCGAAACCGGGCCTAAGGCCACGACGATCAGCAGAATGATGGGGTTCAGTGTCACAGCGGAATACACAAAGCTGCAGGTCGAGACGAAAAAGAAAAACGTGATCGACAGACCAAGCCAGCCCGTCTGGCGAAAATACTGAACCAGCCCTCCGCGATACCAGATCAACGACAGCACAGCGGCAACACCGAATATGCCCAGGCCGCGCCAAAACAGCAGCCCCCATGGGTCCATGGCGACTTTGCGGATTAGAGCGGAGTCAGGTGAAATGATAAGAACGCCCAGAATAGCAAAGGCGTAGCCGATCAGTCTTGGATTCATACTTTTTCCTCGTTCCAACCCTCTTGCGCCCTGTCAGTGGCAAACGCCATGGCTTTCCTGCCCCACTATTGTCCTCGCACCGACAAATGTGCGGGAAACACCAGCATTCGCGATGAAATTTTGCGCAGTCAAAGTCATCCACAGGCCAAAGGCTCGCGAAATAGGCAGTGCTGCGGTATAGCCGGTTTGGAAGATGTAAAGGTTTAGGGGCGTAGGAACGGGACATGACAAGCCTGCTTTCATTGCAGCAGATCACAAAGGCCTATCCCGGTGTACTGGCAAACGACGCCGTAGATTTTGCTGTTGAGAGAGGCGAAATTCACGCGCTGCTCGGGGAGAATGGCGCGGGAAAGTCGACTTTGATGAAGGTCCTTTCCGGGCTGACAAAGCCTGATTCCGGTCAAATTATCTGGAAAGATCAAGCCGCCACAATCCCGTCGCCACAGGCCTCCAAGGCGCTGGGGATTGGCATGGTCCATCAGCATTTCGCGCTGTTTGATGGCATGTCAGTTGGTGAGAACATTGCTTTGGGTCTGGGTACGCAGTTCGGTGCGACGCAGCGCGACCAGATCATCGACATGTCAGAGAAGTACGGCCTGCCACTGGACCCAGACGCGCTTGTTTTCACGCTGTCCGCGGGGGAGAAACAGCGGATTGAGATTGTTCGGGCGCTGCTGGGTGAACCTGAATTGCTCATTCTCGATGAGCCAACCTCGGTTCTGACACCACAGGAAGCTGACTCGCTGTTCTCAACGCTGCGCCTGCTGCGCGACGAAGGCCGCGGTCTGGTGTTTATTTCGCACAAACTGAACGAAGTCCGCGCCCTGTGCAAACGGGCGACGATTTTGCGCGGTGGAAAGGTCGTTGCGACCTGTAATCCAGCGGAAAAGACGGCTGAAGAAATCGCCGAGATGATGATCGGCACCCGGCCCGTGCCAACCGCCAAAGCCGCACAGAAACTGGGCGAGACAGCGCTGGACGTGCGCGACCTCGTCACGAACGACCTCCGCATCCCGGCGCTGTCAGTGCGGCGGGGTGAAATTGTTGGGGTCGCAGGCGTGGCGGGCAATGGCCAAGAAGCGCTCTATGCCTACCTCGCAGGAGAAGAACTCGCCCCTAGCGCCGACGTCGTCCGGCTCAATGGCGTGGCAGCGGGCCGGTTTGGGCCGTCTGAGCGCCGGTCTCTGGGCAGTGCTTTCGTGCCGGAAGAACGCCTGGGTCACGCTGCCGTGCCTGACTTCAGCCTGATCGACAACACCCTGCTGTCGAACCTTGGTACCGACGGTTTTCAGTCGCGGGGACTCATCAACTGGCAACTCACGCGCGAGCACGCGGTCGAAGTCTGCGACGGGTACGACGTTCGTCACGCAGGCGTCACCGGGCGCGCGGGATCCCTGTCGGGGGGAAATCTGCAGAAATTTATCGTGGGCCGGGAATTGATCAAACGCCCGGAAGTGCTGATCGTCAACCAGCCAACCTGGGGCGTGGATATGGGTTCGGCCATCAACATCCGGGACCAACTCAAGGCGCTGGCTGAGGCGGGTTCGGCGGTGCTGGTAATCAGTCAGGATCTGGACGAGCTGTTTGAGCTTGCTGACACCCTTTGTGTTCTCAACCACGGCCACCTTTCCGCCTCCCAGCCGACCAGCGCTTGGACGGCGGAGACCTTGGGTGTTGCCATGACCGGTGACGTCAATCGCGAGGTAGCTGCATGATCCGCTTTGTTCCGCGCACACAGTTCGGCTTCTGGGCGACCGCTTACCCGCTTCTGCTTGCCCTTGGGATTACCGTCGTTGTCGGGTTCTTGGTCATGCTGGCTATGTCCGAACAACCGGTCCGCGACATCTGGACCCTGCTCACCTTCCCTTGGCAGGCAAGAACTGCGTCGGTGCAATGGGGATTTGTGCTGCAGAAATCGTCCTATTTGGCGGTCATGGCTGTGGGTTTGAGCATCGGGTTTCGGGCCAATGTCTGGAATATCGGCGCTGAAGGCCAGTTTGCCTTTGGCTCAATCTTCGCCTTCGGGGCCTATGTCATGTTTGGGATGCCCGATACGGTGTGGTTCCTGCCCATCATGCTGGCCTTCGGCATTCTGGGGGGCGTTGCCTGGGCGATGATCCCTGCAGCGCTGCGGGTGTGGGCCAATACAAACGAACTGCTGACATCGTTGATGCTGGTTTACGTGGCGGCAAACGTCCTCAACTACGTGACCACAGGACCGTGGAAAGGCGACCCGAAAGCAGGGCAAGCTGAAAGTGATCCCATCCACGAAAGCCTGCGCATCGCTTCGATCATCGAGCGGACCGACTTTCACTGGGGTGTGATCATCAGCGCGGGTGCCATTGCGATCCTCGCCTTCGTCGTACTGTTCACCACCTTCGGCTACAGCCTGCGGGTGGCACAGAACACGCCGCGTGCGCAAAAGTTTGCGGGCTTTTCACCAAAAATGACAGTGTGGATGTCCTTCATGCTGTCAGGCGCAACCGCCGGTCTGGCCGGTGCGATCTTTCTCTCTGCGGAAACGGGCAAGTTGATCCAATCGGAAAACTACCTGAACGGACTGGGATTCACGGCCATCGTCATCGCCTTTTTGGGGCGATTGCATCCGGTCGGGATCGTCGCTGCGGCGCTGCTGATCTCTTACGTCAATGTCGGCGCGACTTACGTGCAGTCGGCCAGTCAGGTCGATGATGCCGTCGCTGATCTGGTGCAGGTTACTGCTTTGTTCGCCGTGCTGGGGACGGCGTTCCTGAGCCGGTATCGTATCGTCCTTGGGACGCGAGACCTGAGCACGGAGGGAGCGGCATGAGTGATCTCATCATCCAGATTCTCGCCGCCTCGATGCTGCTGGCAACCCCGCTGCTGCTGGCCGCGATTGGCGAATTGGTGGTGGAGAAATCCGGTGTCATCAACCTGGGCGTTGAAGGCATGATGCTGATCGGTGGGTTGGCCGGCTTCATCGCCCTTTACCAGCTACAGACTTCGACCTGCACCATGCTGATCGGGGATGTGTGCTTTACCTCCGAGAACTCGGTCAACCAATTCCAATATATCGGCTCGTTGCTTGTTGCTGCGCTGGTCGGCGCCTTGGCAGCGGCTTTGTTCGGGTTCCTCACCCAATACTTCCGCGCCAATCACATCGCGGCCGGACTGGGGCTGACGGTGCTTGGTGCTGGTTTGTCAAACTCACTGGGCGGCAACTTTTTCGGCGTGGATTATACAGCCGCGATCGTCGCCAGCGTACCGCCGCTGTTTCCGGAAAGTTGGGGTGAGGTTGCGGTACTGGGTCCTTTGCTGTTTGACCAAAACCTGCTGGTACCGTTTTCATTCGTGATGCTGATCGCTGTCTGGTTCTTCCTCAGCCGCACAAAAGCCGGACTGGTGGTGCGCGCGGTCGGTGAAAATCATCATTCTGCCTATGCTTTAGGCTATCCCGTGATCTTTGTGCGCATGATGACGATCATGTTTGGTGGTGCCATGGCGGGGTTGGCGGGTGCCTTCATCGTTATTGCCCAAATCGCGCCGAAATGGACTGAAGGCATCACCGTTGGCAAGGGCTGGCTCGCGCTGGCGTTGATTCTCTTCTCCACTTGGCGTCCTGGCCGCGTGCTGTTAGGTGCCTATTTGTTTGGCATTGTGCTCGCGCTGGAGCCTCGTTTGAAGGCAATCTTCTCCAACATGTCGCTGGAAGTTTCCTATTTCTTGACAGCTCTGCCATACATTGTGCCGGTTGTGGTGCTCGTCCTGATCTCCCGGAACCCGGTGATGATCCGACGCAACGCTCCGGCCAGTCTTGGCCAATCCTTTGAACCACGCTCGTGATGCAAAGGATCCGCTTAACCCTTCACCCTTTCCTGCACGTTGAGACTAAGTAGAGGAGACCCTCAAATGAATCGTGCCATTACCCTGCTCGCATCTGCCCTGGCTTTCAGTGCAGTTGTGGCATCCCCGGCTCAGGCTGAAACCAAAGTCGGGTTCGTATACGTTGGCCCTCCAGGCGACCTCGGCTGGACCTATCGTCACGATATCGGTCGTCAGGCTGTTGAAGCGCTGGACGGCATCACCACAACGGCTCTGGAGAACATTCCAGAAGGCCCTGAGGCTGTTGAAGCCATCACGCAGTTGGCAGAGACCGGCCACGACCTGATCTTCACCACGTCGTTCGGCTTCATGGACGCGACCAACGAAGTCGCAGGCTCTTACCCGGACGTTAAGTTCGAGCACGCCACCGGCTACATCCGGGCGCATCCAAACGTGACCACCTTTTCTGCTCGGTTCTACGAAGGCCGTGTGGTTGAAGGGTTGATCGCCGCACAGATGACTGAATCCAACAAGATCGGTTACATCGCATCCTTCCCAATCCCGGAAGTAATCCGTGGCATCAACGCCTTCATGCTGGAAGCCAAGCAGCACAACCCGGACGTGGAAGTTGAGATTGTTTGGGTCTTCACCTGGTTCGATCCAACCAAGGAAGCTGCTGCTGCACAGGCGCTGATCGATAATGGTGCGGACATCATAGTCCAGCACACTGACTCCCCAGCGGCAATGCAGATTGCGGAAAACGCGGGCATCAAGGCTTTTGGCCAGGCGTCCGACATGTCCCGCTTCGGCCCAACGGCTCACCTCGTATCCATCGTGGATGACTGGGATTCCTACTACGTTGACCGCGCCATCGCTGTTCGCGACGGCACTTGGGAGCAGCAGGATACCTGGTGGGGTCTGACCAAAGACGGCATGGGCGGCGAGACCGGCATGGTTGTCATGGGTTCCTACGGCAACATGCCTGACGACGTGATGGCTGAAGCCAAGGCGTTGGAAGCAGCGCTGGCTGCCGGCGACCGCCATTCGTTCCCCTGCCCGATCTACAAGCAGGACGGCGCACTGGCGGAAGACTGTGCGGCGGGTGAGTCTCACCTGACCGACGGCACACTGGTTGGCATGAACTGGTACATCCAGGGCATCGACGCGACCATTCCGCAGTAAGTGACGCGCTGGTCCGCTTAGGACCACCGCACCTCAGAAACCCCGGCGTATTCATTGCGCCGGGGTTTTTCTTGGGCGCAACCCTGCGCTTGTACTCCTAAAGCGCAACCCTGCGCTGGTATCCGCTTTTGGTGCAAACGCGGCGGCTATGGTCGCAATAGGTTGAACACGCGCGGGGTTTTTGGGTGAAATCAAAGGTCTGTACTTGGCTGATTTCTGGAAGGCTTTCCCATGAAAACCTCTGCAAAGGTCGTCGTTATCGGCGGCGGTGTTGTTGGCTGTTCGGTGCTCTATCACCTGACCAAAATGGGGTGGACCGATGTTCTGTTGATTGAACGCTCAGAGCTAACGTCCGGCTCAACCTGGCATGCTGCCGGGGGCTTTCACACGCTCAATGCCGATACCAATATGGCGGCGCTTCAGGGCTATACGATCCGACTTTATCGCGAGTTGGAGGAGATCACGGGCATGAGCTGTGGTCTGCACCACGTCGGCGGGGTAACGCTGGCCGGGACGCAGGATCGACTGGACTATCTGGTCGCCGAGCGCGCCAAGCACCGCTACATGGGTCTGGATACGCAGATTGTCGGGCCTGATGAAATTCGGAAACTCTCCCCCATCACCAACGTAGAGGGTGTTCTGGGTGGGCTGTACGACCCGCTTGACGGGCACCTCGACCCCTCTGGCACCACCCACGCCTACGCCAAAGCGGCGCGCATGGCTGGGGCGGAGATTGAGTTGCGCTGCCCGGTTCTTGAAACCAATCCCCGGCCTGACGGCACATGGGACGTGGTGACTGAAAACGGCACTGTCCACGCTGAGCATATCGTCAACGCTGCGGGTCTTTGGGCGCGGGAAGTCGGCGCGATGGCAGGGGTTTATTTGCCGCTGCACCCCATGGAACACCAATACCTGATCACCGAAGACATTCCGGAAGTCTTTGAGCGCGACGAAGAACTGCCACACGTCATGGACCCGGAGGGCGAGAGTTACTTGCGGCAGGAGCGGCAGGGGCTTTGTATCGGGTTTTACGAACAGCGCTGTGACCCTTGGGCGGTCGATGGGACGCCGTGGAATTTTGGCCATGAGCTGCTGGAAAACCGGCTTGACCGCATTTCGGATTCAGTCGAGTTCGCCTATCGCCGTTTCCCGATTTTGGAGCGGGCGGGGGTCAAAACCGTTATCAACGGCCCCTTCACCTTTGCGCCCGATGGTAACCCTTTGGTCGGGCCTGTCCCGGGGCTGCGAAACTATTGGTCAGCCGTGGCTGTGATGGCCGGGTTCTCGCAAGGCGGCGGTGTCGGGCTGTCGCTGGCGGAATGGATGGTTGAGGGTGAGCCCAGCCGGGATATCTTTGCCATGGACGTGGCGCGCTTTGGCGACTGGATCACCCCGGCCTATACCCGGGAAAAAGTGCGGGAGAACTATCAGCGCCGGTTTTCCGTGTCCTACCCCAACGAAGAACTTCCCGTCATGCGCCCGTTCCAAACCACGCCGGCTTACCAGATTTGGAAAGATCAGCGTGCGGTGTTTGGCGCGGCTTACGGCATGGAGGCCGCAAACTACTTTGCTTTGCCAGGCGAACCGCTTGCGGAAACGCCCTCGTTTCGGCGATCGAATGCATGGGAAGCAACGGCGCAGGAATGCCGCGCTGTTCGCGAAGCGGTTGGCATTAACGAAATCCACAACTTTGGCAAATACAGGGTGACGGGGCCAGATGCACGCGCTTGGCTGGACTGGATCATGGCCGGGCGTATGCCGGCGCTGGGTCGATTGTCGCTGACGCCGATGCTGTCGCCTGCGGGTAAGCTGATTGGCGACTTTACAGTGACGGCCTTGGCTGAAGATGACTTTCAACTGACCGCTTCGTTCGGCAGTCAGGCCTTTCACATGCGCTGGTTCGATCAGCACATGGCGGGCTACGACATACGGATCGAGAACATCTCAACCCGGCGGATTGGCTTCCAGATTGCTGGTCCAGCGGCGCGGAAGGTTCTGGCGGCAACCACAGGGGCGGACGTATCCGCCGAGGCCTTCCGGTTCATGGATGCCCGGACAATCGACGTCGGCCCTTATCAGGCCCTGGTCCAGCGGGTCAGCTACGCCGGTGATCTGGGCTACGAGATTTACGTCAATGCTGACGAGCAATACGGCCTGTATCAGGTCCTGGCCGAAGCCGGGGCGAAACATGGTATGCGGCCCTTTGGCATGCGGGCCATGATGAGTTTGCGGCTGGAAAAGTTCTTTGGTTCATGGATGCGCGAGTTCCGCCCGGATTACCTGCCGGCGGAAACCGGGATGGACCGCTTTGTCAGCTACAACAAACCGGTGGATTTCATCGGTAAAGCGGCAGCAGCAGCGGAAAAGGCGGCGGGACCAGCACGGCGGATTTGCGCCTTTGCCGTCGATGCTGTCGATGCGGACGTGGTGGCAGACGAACCCATTTTCGCCGGTGACGAGGTCGTGGGTTTTGTGACCTCCGGGGGCTATGCGCACTACAGCGAACAATCTGTTGCGCTCGGGTTTGTCCCCACGGACATGGCCGTTGAGGGCGGTGAATTCACCATCGAAATTCTCGGAGACCGGCGCCCTGCGCGGATCATCACGACACCTCTGGTCGACCCGGACGGCGCACGCATGCGCGGCTAGAGGCACGGCCGGTTCGGTCCTTGGTTCGGTTCGTGGCTCGGTTCGTGGCTCGTTCCCGGGTTCGTTCCCGGGCACGTGAGAGCGCCTGACCAAACGGAAAAGGAGCCCCTGTCGGGCCTCCTTTGCGCTTTGCTTTAGGATTGATTGCGGCTGGCGGCGGCGAGGATTATA
>PAFB01000135.1 GCA_002700865.1 Rhodospirillaceae bacterium | reverse complement strand
CGCGACCAGCGAAGAAACCCCCTCGCTCACCAAAGCAGCACTCAGCAGCGTAGAGGGCGCTGAATGATAGATCGGCGCTGCGGTGAAGAAGCGCGATCCCGGTTTGAAACGCATCATTTCCTCGCCGACGCGAACCAAAGCGTCGGTAAAGTCCCGCCGCGGCCCGGATGCCAACCGGCGAACGCCTTTTGGCCGCCCAGTTGAGCCAGAGGTATAGCGGCGCAGCGGGCGCATGGCTGCTGGGGTCGTCAGGGCTTTTGACTGATCCAAAATGTCGGACCACTCGGGCGTCTCCGGGTCCTGCTGGGCAGCAGCATCGCTGATCTGATAGCTCGAGCGCAGGGCTGGACCGGGCCTCACCCCAATCACCCGCCGCCCGGCCAGCGCCGGTCGCAGGTCGTTGATCAAGTCGCGATGAATGATGACAGTTTCCGCGCCGCTGTCTTCACAAATTGCGGCCACCTCATCAGCTGCACCGTGCCAGTTGAGCGCGACCAGAACCGTCCCTGCCCAAGCCGCCGCCCGCATGATTTCCAGCTGGGTAAGGTCATTACGCATGAGCAGCGCGACCGGTCGATCCTCCCCGCACCCCAATGCCACCAACGCCCCAGCCCCTTTCGCCGCGCGTGTTTCCAGCTGATCACGGAGGATCGATGTATCGAAGTCAGCGACAGTCAGCGGGGTCATGGGAGCATTCTCAGGCGTCAAAATAGGGGTGCAACGATGGTATGGGGCCATCAATCGCACAGTTTTGCGCAGTATTGGAAGTCTCACCACTCAAAACTGCCAGAAACCCGGCCTGTCCGTGCTTAGCGAAATCGTAGGTTTCGACGCTGACAAAGGTGGTGGTGGACCGTACAGGATTCGAACCTGTGGCCTAGTGATTAGGAATCACTCGCTCTATCCTGCTGAGCTAACGGTCCTTGAGATATCCGCTCCGCATCTTAAAGCTAAAAATAGACCAGTCTATGGTTGAGGCCAACGTTGTTACTGCGTTTTTTTTCACGGTAACCCGGCGGCCTTTACCACGCCTTGGCGCGTTCGAGGGCTTGGCTTAGGGCTTCGGCGATGGCGGGTTCTCCGGCTGAGTGGCCGGCTTGTTGGATCACGCGCAGGTCTAAGTCGGGCCAGCGCGCTTTAAGGGCAAATGCGCCTTCCAGCGGGCAAATCATGTCAAAGCGTCCATGGACGAGGATGCCCGGAACCCGAGGCTTTGCGGTGATGGCTGACAGGGCCCCGGCGCGGGTATCTTCGAAGAAGCAATGGTGGGCCAGATAGTGCGCCTCCAAACGGGCCATGCGCCATGCACCCTCAGACTTGCCAAAGCCGCTGCCACCGGCCAGCGACGAGCACGCCGCTTCATAATTGGCCCATGCCGACCCAGCGGCCAAGCGAACCGCCTGATGCCGGCTGTTGAGTTGCTGGCGATAGCCTTCCAGAGGCTCGGCGCGAAGGCTTTCCGGCAAGGCTTGCAGCCAGTCAGCGTGTGCGTCTGGGTAAAACTGTTTCAAGCCATCCAGAAACCATTGCCGATCCGCTGCGCGCCCCAGAAACAGGCCGCGCAAAATCACCCCGCGTACGCTCGTTTCATGCGCGCCAAGGTAAGCCAGCGCCAGTGTCGCGCCCCAGGACCCGCCGAAAACCAGCCACTGGTCGATATTCAGCGCGTGCCGCAGGGCTTCAATATCGGCGATCAGATGGGCTGTGGTGTTGGCGTCCAAGCTGCCTGAAGGGGTGGATTTTCCGGCGCCGCGCTGATCAAATTGGATAACCCGATAGTGGTCGAGATCGAAGAACCGGCGCGTCCACGCGTTGGAGCCTGCGCCGGGGCCTCCGTGTAAGCACACCACCGTCACACCAGCCGGATTTCCAGCCTGCTCGTAATAGAGGCTGTGCCCATCGGTTACTGGCAAAAACCCACTATCATAGGACTGATAACGGGGATGTTGCGGAGAGTGTTCGACCTTGTCCATTCTTGACCCTATATCAGAGCAAACGCTTCACTTCACAAGATGAGATAAAACATGAGCACTGCAAGCACGTCTGGCGACCTGCACTTGGAAAACCGGGTTGATGCGCTTTTGGACCTCGCGAAAAAGGCGGGTGCCGATGCGGCGGATGCTACTGTTTTTGGCAGCGATCAGATTTCCGTTGGTCGCCGGATGGGGCAGGTGGAGACTTTGGAGCGTGCCGACAGCTCGGGGGTCGATCTGCGGGTGTTCCTCAAAGGTCAGATTGCGCAGGTAAGCGGCAGTGACCTGACCGACGCCGGCTTGCAGCGGCTTGCTGAGCGTGCGGTCGGCATGGCAAAATACAGCCCCGCTGACCCCTTCGCGCAACTTGCAGATCCCGACCAGCTGGCACGGGATATCCCAACCCTGGAAACCTGCGACCCTGTTGAGCCGGGCACGGAGCACATGCTCGACCGTGCAGCAGAAGCCGAAGAAGCGATGCTGGGCGTTCAGGGGATTATGAACTCGGGCGGTGTCTCCGCGGGGTGGACCAAGTCCTCGTTGGTTATCGCCACAACAAACGGATTTCTGGGCAGCGTGCAGTCGACCCGTCATGGCCTGTCTGTCAGCGGGATTGCCGGGGAAGGCGACGCTCAGAAGCGGGATTATGACTATTCACTCGCGGTATTCGGAGAAGACTTGAAAGACCCGCGCGAAATAGGTCTGGAGGCTGGGCGTCGTTCCGTCCGTCAGCTCGGCGCCAAACCCGGTGCTACGGCACAGGTCCCCGTTATCTTTGAACCGCGCGTAGCGGTGCGCATGTTTGCGCTGCTCATGGGGGCGATAAACGGGGAATCAGTGGTCAGAGGCACATCCTTGTTGGCTGACCACGTCGGCAAGCCGGTCATCGCGCCTGAGCTGTCAGTGTTTGAGGACCCATTCCGCAAGCGCGGGCAGGGGTCGCGACCCTTTGACGGGGAAGGCTTGCCCGTGCAGGAGCGGGCGCTGTTTGATCAGGGTATGCTGACAACCCACCTCCACAACCTCGCCACCGCAAAACAAGCCGGCGTCGAACCTACCGGTCATGCCAGTCGCGGCGGGGCGTCTGTTGGCATTGGTTATGCCAATGCGTGGCTGACGCCCTCAGAACGGTCGGTTGAAGCTATGCTCAGCGAAGCGGGTGAAGCCTTTTATGTCACCAGTCTAATGGGGCAGGGCGCCAATATGATCACGGGCGATTACAGTCAGGGAGCGACCGGGTTCTGGGTGCGCAATGGTGAGTTGGCCGAGCCGGTGGAAAGCATGACCCTGGGCGGCAAGTTGCAGGATATGTGGCTGTCTATGGCAACAGCAGAAGACTTGACGTGGTTTGGCGGCATGGGAACGGCGACAATCCGAATGACCGGTCTGACGATCGCCGGAACCTAAGCCGGCATGATCGCCTATCGCTTGATCACAGCCTTGCTCGCCCCGCTGGTGGTGCTGGGTCTGTTGCTGCGTGGTCATGGGTTGCCGTCTGTCGTCCAACGTCTGGGGTTCGTGCCGGTCCAGCGCGCACCAGTCCTGTGGTTTCATGCCGCTTCTGTGGGTGAGTTTCGGGCGCTGCTGCCCCTGATTTCCCGATCCTGGGAGCAGAGCGTGGCACTGACAGTGCAAAGCAAACAGGCGCTCATTACAGCGCGGGAACACCTTCCCGCTTCCATACCTGTTTTGTCTGCGCCGTTGGATGCACCCGGTTGGTTTGGCAGGTTTTTGAAGCGCATCAGACCGCAGGCACTGGTTCTTGTGGAAAGTGAGCTTTGGCCGGGTTGGATGCATTCGTTGCACGCAGCCAACGTACCGGTGATCCTGCTGGATGGGGTGCTTTCTGAGACGAGCGCTCGGCGCTGGGGACGATGGCCCGCACTGGTGCGGCCTGTGGCTCAGGCTGTGCACGCCGTGACAGTTTCCAGCCAAGCCCGGCAGTCCGTGTTTCAGGCCCTTGGTTTCTCCCCGATTGAACTGGCTTTGCCATTGAAGCTAGCGGGTCAGGTTCTGGCGGTTGAGGCAGATTTGGTGGCGCGATGGCAGGCGTGGTTGGACGGCGCTGCTTTGGTGACATTGGCCAACGTGCACCGCTCAGAGGTTCCAGCGCTGAAGGCGCTTCTGGATACCATCGAACCAGATACAAAAGTCATCATTGCCCCCCGCCATCCTGCGCACCTTGCCGCCATTCGAGCCGGTTTGGGACCGGCAAGTGCGCGGCTGGCCTACTGGCCCGGCTTTGGCACTTTAGGGTCGCTCTACGCTTTGGGGGGAAAGGTCGTCATGGGCGGCGGCTTTGACGCTGCCATCGGTTCGCACAATCCACTTGAAGCGCTTCGGGCCGGGTGCGCCGTGGTCTGTGGTCCCCATGCGGGAAAGCAGCGCGAACTGATCGCCTTTCTCGAACACCGCAAAATGATAGCCCGAACCCCGCATTGGCCAGTCGATCAGGACCATGCAGATGCCTTGCGCACGCTGTCTGAGCAAGCCACTGAACAGGCCGTACAAGCTGTTGAGAGCGTGCTGCGCCGCTCGCTGAATTAGAGCAGCGAGCCCTGTTCGCCGCTGTCTTTGTTCGGTGAGGCAGACTTGGCCCGCGTTGATGTTTTTGTTGGGGCAGGAGGGTCTTGGCGCGTTTTTGGGGGTCCTGCCACTGCTTCAACCGTTCCATCAAGGAAGTGCAGCTTTAAGCCCACACCGTCCTGAACGGCGCTGGCGCGAGGCAGTACGGTGCCATCGGTGTCGCTGACCCAAACATAGCCCTGCTCAAGCAAGCGATCCCGACTGGTGGCAAAGGAGTCGAGCAGGCGCTGGGCGTGGTTGAGGACCTGCTGATGCTGCTTGAGTGCGCGGTTGCTGGCCTGATGCAGGCGGTCGGCGAAGCGCTGTGCCTGCATGGTGTGTCGCAGGTTGTGCACGCGCTGAGACGATGCACTGTTCAGACGGTCGCCGAGACTGGCGGATTGTTCCGCCATGCGGTGCAGTTTTTCGCGGGGGTGGCGGACTTTGGCAGATAGCGTCTCGAGGCGGCTTCTTTGCTGTCTGACGGCATTCTCAAGCCCGCGATCCAAGCGCTGATCGATTACGTCCAACGCTTGCCGACGCTCATGCAGCAACCGGTTCGGGTCGCCGAGCCCTCGGGCCAAACCGGAAAGGTCCGATTGCGCAAGTCGAACCCGACGCTGCAATCCCCGACCCAGCCGCGCGCCTAATTCTTCGATTCCTAACAGCAGATCCGCGCGGACCGGTACGGCCATTTCAGCAGCACCCGTGGGCGTTGGTGCGCGCTTGTCGGATACGAAGTCGATCAGGGTCGTATCCGTTTCATGGCCCACAGCGGAAATCACCGGAATCGTGCTTTCAGCCACGGCCCGGACGACCGCTTCTTCATTAAAGCCCCAAAGATCTTCCAGCGACCCGCCGCCGCGACCAACGATCAGCACGTCTGGACGAGGTACGTCGCCGGTTTTGGAAAGGGCATTGAAGCCACGGATCGCTTGCGCCACTTCGGGCGCTGCCTTTTCGCCCTGAACCGCTACGGGCCACAGAATAACGTGACTGGGGAAACGGTCACTGACGCGGTGCAGGATATCACGGATTACCGCCCCGGTGGGTGAGGTCACGACCCCGATGACGCGGGGCAGAAAGGGGATTGGCTGTTTGCGGTCGGCATCAAAGAGCCCCTCAGCCATCAACCGCTTGCGGCGGTCTTCGAGCAGCTTCAGTAGTGCCCCTTCGCCTGCCAGTTCCATTGACTCGATAACAACTTGATACCTTGAGCCGCCGGGGAAGGTCGTCAGCTTGCCGGTGACGATAACCTCCATGCCTTCTTCGGCCTGCATCGACAGCTTGGAAACCGCCCCCCGCCAGCAGACGGCGTCTATCACCGCCTTTTCGTCTTTGAGTGTTAGATAAAGGTGCCCGGAGCGGTGGTAATTGGGGCGCGAGATTTCACCGCGGATGCGCACGCGGTCAAAAGTCGTCTCAACCGTCCGTTTAACGGCCTGAGCGATCTCAGTAACGCTGAATTCTGGCGCATTGGACGGCGCTTGCGCTTCCGGCCCATCAAAGTCAAAAATGTCCATAATCTTGGCTTAGCAGGTCAGCGGCGCTCAGCAAAGAACCGCTTCAAGACTTCTCCACAGCGGCTTTCTTCCACGCCTGCGATCACTTCGGGGGCATGGTGGCAGGTTGGCTGAGAAAACACACGCGGTCCGTGATCGACCCCGCCGGATTTGGGGTCTGCGGCGCCGTAGTAAAGCCGTCTGAGCCGTGCCAGCGAAATGGCACCGGCGCACATGGGGCAGGGTTCCAGCGTGACGTAGAGGTCGCAGTCAGTCAGCCATTTGGACCCAAGGACCCCGGCCGCTGCGCGGATCGCCAGAATTTCGGCATGGGCGCTCGGGTCTTGATCGCGTTCGACACGGTTTGCTGCTGTCGCAATGATCTTTCCCGCGTGAACAACCACAGCGCCCACCGGCACTTCCCCTGCTGCTTCCGCAGACGTAGCCGCGCGCAGTGCGTCGTTCATGAAGGCCAGTGTCATGGCGGCTCAGACCTGTGTGCCGCCGACAGTGATTGCGTCGATTTTGCAGGTTGGCTGGCCCACGGTAACAGGCAGGCTTTGGCCCGCTTTACCGCACATGCCCACGCCTTTTTTGATGGCGAGATCGGTTCCGACCATCGACACCCGCCGCATCACCTCCGGTCCATTGCCGATCAGCGTGACGCCCTTGATGGGCTCCGCAATTTTTCCGTTTCGGATGCGGTAGGCCTCTGTAATCTTGAAGGTGAATTGTCCATTGGTGATGTCCACTTGGCCGCCCCCGAAATCGACCGCGTAAATGCCATCCTGCACCGAAGCGATTATTTCACCCGGATCATCATTGCCAGCGGCCATGAACGTGTTGGTCATCCGCGGCATTGGGGCGTGGGCATAGGATTCGCGGCGTCCGTTGCCCGTAGCATTGACGCCCATGAGCCGAGCGTTCATGCGATCCTGCATGTAACCCACCAATTTCCCGTTCTCAATCAGGACGTTACGCTGAGTTGGTGTGCCTTCGTCGTCGATGGCGAGAGATCCCCGATGATCGGTCAGTGTGCCGTCATCAATGATAGTGACACCCGGCGCAGCAACCATTTCGCCCATCATACCGGCGTAAAGGGAGGTTTGCTTTCGGTTAAAGTCGCCTTCCAGCCCGTGCCCAACGGCTTCATGCAGCAAAACGCCGGGCCAGCCGGGTCCGCAAACAACAGTCATTTCGCCCGCTGGCGCTTCAACGGCTTCGAGGTTGACCTCAGCCTGCCGAATGGCCTGCTTAATCGCCTCTTCCCACGCCAGTTCTCCGATATGCGGGTCAAGCGCCGTGCGCCCACCCAGCGCGAAACCTCCCGCCTCGCGCTTGTCACCATCCTGCAGCATCACTGAGACGCGCATCGAAGACATGGGCCGGGAGTCGCTCACGCGGAACCCGCCGGGGCGAAGAATGGTGACGTCTTTGTGCGCGGTGGACAGGGACACCGTCACCTGCCGGATGCGGGGGTCAGACGCACGGGCAGCGGCGTCGATGGTCTGCGCCAGCGCGACCTGCTTTTCGAACGCGGGGCCCGTTTCGATGACGTCTTCGTCGGTGTAAGGCCGCTGGTTGGTGCCGGCAGGGTCCACCGCGAACGAACCGCCGCCGGACTTGGCAGCAGCAGCAGCGGTCTGGCCAGCGCGCGCCAGCGAGTCTGTGGTCAGGCGATCCGAATGCGCATAGCCGGTTAGCTCACCCGCAACGGCCCGCAAGCCAAATCCCCGATCCTCGTCATAGGAGGCGCGTTTCAGGCGGCCGTCGTCGAAAACCAGCGTTTGGGCCTTGGTATGTTCGAGGTACAATTCACCATCATCGGCACCGGCCAAAGCCGACTCCGTTTTCGAAAGCGCGATTTCCGGGTCGAGATCGAGATCAGGCAGCAGTGGCAAGCCCATATTCAGTCATCCTAAGCAAAGGTGCGTTGCACAGTCAGGTAGGCTCTGCCTGCATCCTTGCCAAGTCTACACGTTTCACAATGTTTGGAACGCATTTTTCCCGCGTCATTACGCCCTGCGGCTCACCTATGACTTTGCTTGTGAAAGCATGTCGTCTAAGAACGTGTCGAAGTGGACGGCAAGTGGGGTGATGTCCTTCATAACGCCCTTCGGTCCGCAGATCATTCAATGGCTAACAGACAGGTCCCATGGTGCGGATTTTCAAATCGTTTTTCCTCGCTTTATCGCTGATCATCATGACCGGCGCAGCGGCTCAGGCTCAAGTCACGGTTCAGGGTGCGCCCGTTGAACGCGGTATCGGTTTTCAGGAACCGGCAACCCCAATCATGGAGCGTGCGGTTGCGCAGTACAATGTGCTGATTCTACCGATTGTGACAGCAGTGACACTGTTCGTCCTCGCGCTTCTGCTGTGGACCTGCTGGAAGTATCGTGAGCGCGAAGGTCGTCAGCCGAGCACGGTAACGCACAACACCTTGATTGAAGTGATCTGGACCGCAGTCCCGATCCTGATTCTGGTGGTGCTGTTTATTCCGGCCATGCGTTTTCTCTACTTCAACGAAAACGGGCCGGACATGCTGATCAACGGCGAGCGCGGCTACGACAAGCATGCCGAGCTGGTTATTCAGGCGACAGGCAACCAGTGGAACTGGTCCTACGAATACCTGCTGTACCGGGATGAAAACGGCGTCGAGACAGATGTTTCCGGCATTGAGTTCACGGCAAACATGCTCTCTCAGGATGCGCTCTTGGCTGATTCCCGGCGCGACCAAAGCCTCTACAAAGGCGAAGCGGATTACCACGTCGTCATCCCGACCAACACGGTTGTCCGGTTCAACGTGACCGCTTCGGATGTTCTGCATGCCTTCGCGATGCCGGCTTGGGGCGTGAAAATTGATGCCATTCCCGGCCACATGAACGCGACGTGGGCGCTGGTGAACGAAGACAAAGTTGGCCTTTACATCGGCCAGTGTTCGGAGATCTGCGGCGACAGGCACTCTTTCATGCCGATCGCGGTTGATGCATTGCCAAAAGACGAGTTCCTGACCTGGGCTGCCAAAGCCAAAGAAGAGCTTGAAGGGGGCGCCATTGGGCCGTCCTTGCCTGCGGCGTACGACAACCAAGTCGCAGCAGCGAACTAAGAGATTATCAAAGCCGAAGCGGCCGCCCGCTGCCTCGGCTTTGCAAGAACCAGTAGACAGGCCAAAGATTCAAGGAAGAGACTATGGCTTACGCAGCAGATCACGCAGCTGATCATCACGACCACAAGCCCAACCCATTCTGGCGTTGGTTCGGTTCCACCAACCACAAGGACATTGGTACGCTGTACCTAGTGTTCTCTGTCATCACCGGTTTGATCGGTGCGGCACTGTCCGTCGTCATGCGGATGGAGCTGTCTGAACCCGGTGTTGAATTCCTGGTTCGGGCAGACGGTGAACCGAATGGTCACTTCTGGAACACCATCATTACCGCGCACGGGGTCATCATGATCTTCTTCGTGGTGATGCCGGCGCTCATCGGGGGCTTCGGTAACTGGTTTGTGCCGCTGATGATCGGTGCACCGGACATGGCTTTCCCGCGGATGAACAACATCTCGTTCTGGTTGCTCGTGCCTGCCGTGATCTTCGGTATTTTGTCCGCTGTTGTTGGCGGTGGCGCCGGGACGGGGTGGACCTTCTATCCGCCGCTTTCGGTGACACAGCCGGAAAGTATGTCGGTGTCCTTTGCGATTTTCGCCCTGCATATGGCGGGTGCGTCTTCGATCATGGGCGCGATTAACTTCATCACCACCATTCTGAACATGCGTGCTCCAGGGATGACCTTGCACCGCATGCCGCTATTTGCCTGGGCCATGCTGGTCACGGCATTCCTGCTGCTGCTGGCGGTGCCGGTTCTGGGTGGTGCTATTACCATGCTGCTGGCGGATAATGCACTGGGAACGTGTTTCTTCTGTGCGGAAGGTGGCGATCCCGTGTTGTTCCAGCACTTGTTCTGGTTCTTCGGGCACCCTGAAGTTTACATCATGATCCTCCCGGCTTTCGGTATCGTCAGCCACGTGGTCAGCACTTTCTCCCGCAAGCCGATTTTCGGTTACCTCGGGATGGCCTACGCGATGGTATCCATCGGTTTCATCGGCTTTGTCGTATGGGCTCACCACATGTACACCGTTGGTATGCCAACCAACGTACAGGCGTACTTCACGCTCGCCACCATGGTGATTGCGGTGCCAACGGGCATTAAAATCTTCTCCTGGATTGCGACCATGTGGGGCGGCTCACTGCGGTTTACGACGCCGATGCTTTGGGCGATTGGCTTCATCTTCCTGTTCACGCTGGGTGGCGTGACGGGTGTGATGCTCTCCATGGCTCAGTTTGACCGGCCTCTGCACGACACCTACTTCGTGGTGGCGCACTTCCATTACGTGCTGTCCATGGGTGCGGTCTTTGCCATCTTCTGTGGCTGGTATTACTGGATCGGCAAAATGTCCGGTCGTCAGTACCCTGAGTGGGCAGGTAAGCTGCACTTCTGGACCTTCTTTGTCGGCGTAAACGTGATTTTCTTCCCGCAGCACTTCCTGGGTCTGCAGGGCATGCCACGCCGCTACATCGACTATCTCGACTCCCAGGCGTTCTACAACGCCATCTCAACGTGGGGCGCATACCTCTCGTTCGCTTCAACCCTCTTCTTTATCGGCATTGCGATCTACACTTTGGTTGCAGGTCGGCGGGTTGGCGACAACTACTGGGGTGACGGGGCCACCACGCTGGAGTGGACCGTATCGTCACCGCCGCCGTTCCACACGTTTGATGACCTGCCACAGATTGATCCTGAGGCCGCTCACTAAAGGGTAGTATGACGACACTCGTCGACAATAATAACCCAGCCGCCGCTGCATCGACCAAGATCACGGCGGCTGAGTTGAGTGAAAAAGACGCGCCACAGAACCCTTCTGTGGCGCGCGCTTATTT
>PAFB01000134.1 GCA_002700865.1 Rhodospirillaceae bacterium | reverse complement strand
GTTCGGCTGAGCCAAGGCGAAAGCGTTGGCATGGCGGCTAAGTCGATAGGTGTGACGGAGCAAACGTACTATCGATGGCGCAAAGAGTATGGTGGCCTCCAAGTAAATCAGGCCAAGCGGCTTAAGGACATAGAGAAGGAAAACGCCCGGCTTAGGAAAGCCATCTCTGATCTCATGCTGGATAAACAGATCCTTGAGGAGGTCATCAAGGGAAAGTTCTAAGCCCCTCCCGCAAACGCCAAGCGGTCGACCACGTGAAAGATGGGGCCGACCAAGAACAATCCCGCTACAGGGTAGAAAATGATAACAAGTCAAGCAACCAATATTCATGAGAATATAAATACTTATAATATATGGTATTTATACATTATGGGCCGCAAAAACTTGCGAAAAACTAGCTTTGACTGCCGACGTTTTTGGAAATTATACGATTTACTTTCAGCTTAAAGCGTTCTGTGCTAACCAGAATACTTGAACACCCTGCTACACCCCACCCCCCTTAACTGACCATACGCCCTCTTGCATCGTGTTCAGTACCATCGGGAACGAAACTGGGAGCCATGAATGCCAAGCCGTCGCGACGATGGTTCGGCTTCAGCGAAAGTTTCCACAGGTTACATCTTGACCAAAACGGCTGTCTACCGCACTCCCTGTTCGCAATATGGGTAACGATAAAGCCAAGTCTGACGCACGCGCAGACCGTCTTGCAGCGGCACTGCGCACCAACCTTCGGCGACGCAAGGTTCAGGGCCGGGCGCGCAGTGCTGAAGAGTTGGCAGAAACCACCGCTGATAAACCAGAAACCGAAGAGTCGGAGTAAGAACACCGTGGGCATCCTTCCCGATCACAAGATTCGTGACTTTGCCAACCAAGGCATGATCGAGCCGTTTGTCGAGGCTCAGAAGCGCGAGGGTATGATTTCCTATGGCTTAAGTTCGTACGGCTACGACGCCCGCGTGGCGGAGGATTTTCGGATCTTTACCAACATCGACTCAGCGGTGGTGGACCCCAAGCAATTCAGCAACGACAGCTTTGTCGAGCGTCAAACCGACGTGTGCATTATCCCGCCAAACTCGTTTGCGCTGGCGCGGACGGTTGAATACTTTCGGATTCCGCGGGATGTGCTCGTCGTGTGCGTCGGAAAGTCGACCTATGCGCGCTGTGGTATCATCGTCAACGTGACCCCCTTAGAGCCAGAGTGGGAAGGCCACGTGACGCTCGAATTTTCCAACACCACCCCACTACCGGCGAAAATTTATGCCAATGAGGGGGCGTGTCAGTTCCTGTTTTTCCAGGGCGATGACCCCTGCGAAGTGTCCTATGCCGACAGAGCGGGGAAATACATGGGCCAAACCGGCGTGACTTTGCCGCGCCTCTAACCGTCAGTTCTGGCGGTTGCTATCCCTGCTTAATCTTTGCATGAAAGTGTCCTACCGATTGCTCGATTGGTTACTAAGGTAACCGAGTGCGTGGATACCAGATTGGGGCAGTGCAGAAACCATGGCTGAAATTGTTGTTGAAGGTGGCCAGAGACTGACCGGTGAAATACCCGTGTCGGGCGCGAAAAATGCGGCTTTGCCACTGATGGTGGTCACGCTTCTGAGCAGCGACCCTGTCACCCTGACCAACTGCCCCGACCTGCACGACATCGGCACCTTGTCCAACGTTCTTCATGGCCATGGCACGGAGATTGATGCCAGCCGGATCGGAGCGGGGAGCGGTGCGGGATTGCCCGTGTTGCGCATGCATACGCCAGAAATCAAATCCGTTCGCGCACCCTACGAACTGGTCAGCCAGATGCGGGCCTCGATCCTTGTTCTGGGGCCACTGTTGGCGCGCACAGGCCGTGCGGAAGTCAGCCTGCCCGGCGGGTGCGCGATTGGCTCGCGCCCCGTCGACCTGCACCTGATGGGGCTGGAGGCGATGGGTGCCTCGATTGAGCTGCGCGACGGCTATGTCGTGGCCTACACCCCGCAAGACGGAAAAAGCCGTTTGAAGGGGGCGAAAATCAACTTCCCCAAGGTGTCCGTTGGCGCCACGGAAAATCTGGTGATGGCTGCGACCCTGGCCGAAGGTCGTACGGAGATGTTCAATGCAGCGCAGGAGCCCGAGGTGGTCGACCTGTGCAAATGCCTGATCAACATGGGCGCGCAGATTTCAGGTCTGGGGACCAGTCACCTGATCATCGATGGCGTTGACCGGCTGCACGGTGTTGAACACCAGGTTATTTCAGACAGAATTGAAGCCGGGACCTTTGCCGTTGCTGCGGGCATTACCGGCGGAGAATTGATTCTGAAGAACGGGCATCTGGAACATCTGGGCGCGCTGGTTGCGGTTCTGGAAGCCAGCGGGACAGTTTGCACACAGCTGGACAGCGGGATTCACGTCGTCTCCGCTGCACCCCGGCCCAACGGCACCAACGTAACCACCGAGCCCTACCCCGGTTATCCGACCGACCTGCAGGCGCAGATCATGTCCCTGATGACCATAGCAACGGGCACGGCTGTTCTCACTGAGACGATTTTCGAGAATCGCTACATGCATGTTCCCGAGCTTATTCGCATGGGGGCCGACATTGATGTTGATGGCCGCGTTGCCGTGGTGCGCGGCGTCGATAAGCTGTTTGGTGCGCCGGTCATGGCGACCGACTTGCGAGCGTCGGCGTCGCTGATCCTTGCCGGCCTGGTGGCGCAAGGAGAAACGGTCGTGGGCGATATCCACCATCTGGACCGCGGTTACGAGCGGATTGAAGCCAAGCTATCCGCCGTTGGTGCGAAGATTGAACGACAAGGCTAGAACGGCAGATCCAATATGGCTTCCAAGCAAAGAGTGAAACTTCTCGGGCGTGAAACCCGCGATATCGTGATGCTGTCCGGTCTGGTGCAGGACGCGATTTTTGTGCCTGCTGAGATGACCATCGAAGACGACAAGCGCCGGTTCATCGCTATGCTCAACCGGTTCCAATGGGAACACGCGGCCACTTTTGACGCACAGAACAGCGCGACACCAAGCGAACAAGCCGACGCGCGATTTGAAGACGACGTAACCAGCGGCTACACCCGCAGCTTCGCTGCGCTGACGGTGGAAGGCATTACGGGTGCACGCACAAAGTCGATCAAGATGGGGTCTCGGGACCAGTTTGTGTCAATCATGGCGCTGGTGCCGGATGAAAAGGGACTGACCATCGTGTGCTCCGGTGAGGCTGCCATCCGGCTCTCAGGCGCGAATCTCCGCGTTTATCTTGAGGATTTAGGCGAGCCGTGGCCTACTCAGTGCAAGCCCGAGCACGGGGACGACCTCGCAGAAATAGCCTCGGAAGCGCCAACCATGAGCGACGGAAGCTGAACCATCATGAGTGAAGCCCTTGTACTCGCCCTGCCCAAGGGCCGCTTGGCCGGAGACTGTCAGCCAGTCCTCGAAGCCATCGGCGCTGCACCGGAAGCGGCCTTTCACGACAAATCCGACCGGCGCCTGCGCTTTGGGACAGCAACGCCGGAAATCGACCTGATCCCGGTCAAACCGTTCGACGTTGCCACCTTTGTTGGCTTTGGCGGTGCGCAGATGGGGGTTGTGGGTGCCGACGTGCTGGCAGAGTTCGACTATTCCGAGCTTTATGTTCCCGTTGATCTCGGTTTCGGCGCGTGTCGACTGTCGGTAGCCGGTCCGCAAGCCAGTTTGGACGCAGTGCCGCTTGCTGGACGATCGCACCTGCGCGTTGCAACGAAATACCCCAACGTGACCCGAAAGCATTTTGCGCAAAAGGGTATTCACGCCGAGTGCATCAAACTCAACGGCGCCATTGAACTGGGCCCGATGCTTGGCATGGCGTCGCGGATTGTTGATCTTGTTTCGACGGGAACAACATTGAAGATGAATGGACTGGTCGAAGAAGAAGTCATCATGCACTCCACCGCGCGCCTCGTGGTCAACCGCTCTGCACTGAAAACCGACTCACAGCGGGTTTTGAAGTGGATCAATGCCTTCCGCGCGGCGGTCGCCCAATCCCAAATGAGCGAGACGGCGTAGATGGTTTACTGGCTGGATACCAGCGAAGCAGACTTCGAGACCAAGTTTCAGGCGTTCCTGTCACTCAAGCGCGAGGTCTCGGTGGACGTTGATAAGGCTGTGGCAGACATTATCAACGATGTGCGCGACCGCGGACATGCTGCGGTTGCGGCCTATACCAAACGCTTCGACCACCTCGAAATTGGCTCCACAGCCCGGTTCTCAGATGCAGAGATCGCGGCGGCTGTTGCGGCGGTTGATGCTGAAGACCGTGCAGCGCTTGAGATTGCCATATCGCGTGTGCGCGCGTTCCACGAACGCCAACGCCCGCAGGATGAAGGCTATACGGACGAGGTCGGCGTCGAACTGGGCTGGCGCTGGACCTCCGTTTCCGCCGCTGGAATCTACGTTCCTGGCGGTCAGGCGGCCTACCCTTCTTCGGTCTACATGAATGCTATTCCGGCCAGTGTCGCGGGTGTTCCGAGAATTGCCATGTGCGTCCCAACCCCGCATGGCGAGGTCAATCCACTGGTGCTGACCGCTGCTTACCTGTGCGGCGTGACGGAAATATACCGCATTGGCGGCGCGCAGGCCGTGGCCGCATTGGCCTATGGCACCGAAGATGTCGCGCCGGTGGACAAGATTGTTGGGCCGGGCAACGCCTTTGTTGCTGCCGCAAAACGCCGGGTTTTTGGTCAGGTTGGGATCGATATGATTGCCGGACCGTCGGAGATTCTGGTGGTTGCCGACAAGGACAATGACCCCGCCTGGATCGCTGCGGATCTGCTGTCTCAGGCTGAGCACGATGCCGACGCGCAATCCATTCTCATCACCGATAACAAGCCCTTCGCTCAAGCGGTCGAACAGGCCGTTGAGGCCCAGTTGAAGACACTGCCGCGCGCTGAAATCGCCGGAGCAAGCTGGCGCAACAACGGCGGGATTGTGCTGGTTGATGACGTTAGCACCTGTGAAGCGCTGATTGACCGGTTAGCACCCGAGCACCTGGAAATTGCCACAGAAGACCCCAAACAGCTGTTCGCCAAGATCAGAAACGCTGGCTCCGCTTTTCTGGGTCGGTTCACCCCTGAACCCATGGGCGACTACATCGCCGGTCCGAACCACGTGCTGCCGACCGCTCGCGCCGCACGCTATGCCTCGGGTCTGGGCGTGCTTGATTTCATGAAGCGAACAACCTTTCTGGGCCTTTCGCCCGACGCGCTGGCTGAGCTGGGTGCGCCAGCGCGCCGGTTGGCAGAAGCCGAAGGCCTGGGCGCGCATGCGCGCGCTATTGCGATCCGCGGTAATCGATAGCCATGATGGACAAACTTGCCGCCGTCGAACTCGCTGATGTGTTCCACGCCCATCTCTCTCCAGAGGCACAGCAGGAGCAACAGATCGCGATATTTGATCTGATCGAGGACAACGTCTTCAAGCCAGGGTCGTTCGTTGAAAAGGGGCCGTACAAACTCAAGCTCAATGAGCATGAAGGCAAGCTGGTGTTTGAGATTAGCCCAATGGACGGTGACGACGCGCCGTACTTTGTGCTCGTATCGCTGAGCACTTTCAAAGGGCCGCTGAGGGAGTATTACGACATCTGCACGGCATACAACGATGCCATTCATACGGCTTCAGCGGCACGGATCGAGTCCATCGATATGGCGCGTCGGGGCGTGCACAATGACGTAGCAGAGCTGTTGCGGGATCGACTTGCGGGCAAGGTTGAGACCGATCTGAACACCGCCCGGCGGCTAATCACGCTGCTGTTTGCCCTGTATCTGGGCCGGAAGGATACACTCTGATGAGCACCCTGCCCGGATCAGTTCTATTCCTGTGCACCCGAAACGCCATCCGGAGCCCGCTGGCTGAAGGTCTGATGAAAGACGAGCTGCTGCGCGCGGGCCGTACTGGGGTTTTTGCGGCTTCTGCCGGTCTTTACCCCACCGATATCGACGGCTTTGTCGTTTCTGTCCTCGGTGAACAGGGAATCGACATGCACCGCCACCAGTCGCGCCCTTTTGACGTGCATTCGGATGGCGGTTACGACTTGATCATCGCGCTGTCCAAACAGGCCGAGGGCGAGGCCCTGAATGCGATGCGTGCGCAGGCGACCGAAGTCGAAGGCTGGGACGTCTTGGACCCCAGTCTGGTGGACGGCACCCGAGACATGAAACTCGACGCCTACCGCGAAACCAGGGACCAGATCCGGGCAAAAATTAAGGAACGCTTTGATTTTTCGTGATTATCGCCTGGTTTGCGCGCCCAAACCTTGACCTGACCTGCCCCTTGCCCCTATTTGCCAGCAGGAACAGGCGGAGTGTTTCGCCTCACAAAACAAGGTAAGTAAAGCCACAAATGGCAAAAGAAGATCTGATTGAATTCACGGGCGAAGTGCTGGAAATCCTGCCGAACGCCATGTTCAAGGTAAAACTGGACAACGACCACCAAATTCTGGCGCACACGTCAGGCAAGATGCGGAAGAACAAAATCCGGGTTCTCGCGGGTGATCGTGTGCAGGTTGAAATGACACCTTACGATTTGTCCAAGGGGCGGATTACCTTCCGCTACAAGTAGATGCGCCTTATCCTCGCCAGCGCCAGTCCTCGTCGAAAGGAAGTCTTGGCGCGGATCGGCGTGGTTCCTGACGCCATTCAACCCGCCGACATCGATGAAACGCCGCGACGCGATGAGCTGCCGCTGGCGTATGTCGAGCGCTTGGCGCTTGAGAAGGCACGGGTGATTGCGCAGGCCAACCCCGATGCTGCCGTGCTTGCTGCTGATACCACCGTCGCTGTCGGGCGGCGCATTTTGGAAAAGCCGGTCGATGCGGACCAGGCCCGAGCCTTCCTCACCCTGTTGAGCGGTCGGCGCCATCGCGTCTACACCGGCCAGGCCATCGCCCGGGAGGGCGCACCCGCCAGCAGTCAGGTTTCCATGACTCGCGTTGCCATAAAGCGGCTGAGCGCGCAGGAAATCGACTGGTATATCGAAACCGGCGAGTGGCAGGGCAAAGCCGGCGGCTATGCCATTCAGGGCGCCTTCGCCCGCTTTATCCCGTGGATCAATGGATCGTATACCAATGTCATGGGACTGGATCTGGCAGTAACCCATGCCCAACTGACCGGCGCAGGGTTTCAGCTATGAACACGCTCTATGTCATCGACCGCCCCGCTCAGCGCGACCTGATTGTCCGTGCGGGAGCGCCTCACGATCTTGAAGCACCGATTACAGCGCGCTTTATCGACTGGCCCTGGATGCGCCCTTGGTCCTCGCCTCTTGGACCGGGTGCAAAGCTTTGGGCGCGGGTGCAGGAAGTCTCCAAGCCGCTCGGCGTCGCCTTTCTTGATACCGGCAAGGCAGTCCCGCCGCGCCTGACACCGGGCACCGGAGCCGACCAGCGCACGATGGTCCCACTCAAGGAACGCGCCAATATCCGCGAAGGCTCGTGGGTCTGTGTCGAAATCATCGCTGATGCCCGGGAGAATAAAGGCCCACGCGGGCGGCTCATCCCACCCATCCCGGAAGTAGCTGCGTCCAAGGGTAAAGCACAGCTGCTCCGCCCCGCGACTGACCCGCTGGCGATCTTGCTGGAACAGGCGGACGCTGTCGTTTGCCTTAGCAAGCCAGACGCCGTCGCCGCCATCCGCGCTATCCGGCCGGAGGTCGCCATCGACTTCTTCGCATCAGACAACGTCAACCCCAGCGACCCGCAGTGGAACGTCACAGACGGTCTGGCCGTCGCTTTACCTGGCGGCTTGTCCTTGCTGGTTGAGCCGGGGCTGACCGGTACAATGATCGACGTAAACGCCACTGTCAGACCTTCAGAGCGGCTGGACACAAACAGCAGGGCGGCCAATGAGGTTGCGCGGGTGGTGAGCGCTCTGAACCTTGGTGGGCTGATTGTGATTGATTTCCTCAATCTTGAGACCAAAGCCGAACGCGCTGCCTTGACCGAGCATCTGCGCGCAGCCATGGACCACCCCACCTGTCAGTTTGACGTTGAGCCGGTCAACCATTTGGGCATCGGTTTGATCACACGAGCGCGCCGGGGTTTTTCTATTCCCGAGCAACAACGCACGCTGAGCGACCTGCAAAATCGCGTGCCGCTGGCCTTCGCGGCGGCGTGGAAGGAGGCGCAGCATGGCTGAGCTTGCCCCAATGAAAAAGCCTGCCCCCGCAGCATGCCCCACGTGCGGCAAGCCTGAGACAGCGCAGGCGCGCCCCTTCTGCTCAGATCGATGTCGGGATGTAGACCTCAACCGCTGGCTCACCGGCGCCTATGCTATTCCTGCGGTCGAGGAGCCTGATCCGGATGATGAAGCGGAAATGGGCGAAGTTTTGCCGCTGGATCGTGAATCCTGAGACGCCGTCCTACCAGCCCATGCTTCACGCGCATGAGCCACATTCCGGCGCTTAAAAAATCCGCTCTTGTTCTCGGGACAGTGGGGGTCTAAACAACTGCATCACGCGTCAAGGACAGAGTCTTGAGGGCTCAAACCGAGGCCTTGCGCGACGGAGGCCGAAGTAGCTCAGTTGGTAGAGCAACGGATTGAAAATCCGTGTGTCCCCAGTTCGAATCTGGGCTTCGGCACCATCTCCTCACGATATCTCACGGTTAACCCACTGATATCTGGCGGTATTCTTGATGATTACCGTGGGAAGGGTAGACCATGTGGGAGACCAATGAAGCCTCTTATCTGTTTCAGAAGCGAGGCGTTTATTATTACTCACGCCGGGTACCGAAGGATCTTTGGAGCAGTTTCAGGCGGGACCGTGTTGTTTTTTCTCTACGTACAAAGGCACGCTCCAAAGCACTGAAGATTGCCTCACGGGTCAGTCTGAAGCTGGAAGACCAATGGCAAGGCCTCAGGTGGCAACATTGCGATCAGGTCTTGGAGCGCTTTACCTCCGTTCCCTTCACTACTCCTGCAATTCCAGCTGTCGCCTCCCCGAGTGGTCCACTGCTGACTAAGGCGGCAGAGATCTACCTCGCTGGTAAAGCCAGCAACCGACCCAAGACATTCTCGCAGGCAGTCAACCGTGCCGTAGCCAATCTGATCGACGAGGTGGGAGATCTACCGATCACTTCCTATACCCGTGTCCAGGTAAATGCGCTCCGTGACAGGCTGAAGTCCTCTGGTCTTGCAACAGCAAGCATACGCCGCCAGTTGTCCACTCTGTCTGCGCTGGTCAACTACGTGAGCAAAGAGCTGGGACTTGCACCGAACCCTGCCTTCTCAGGCGTGATCATCCATGAAGTTGAAGTCGACGGTGACACCCACAAACGTCCGAGCGTGCCCACCGAAATTATCGCAGCAGTCCAGCAGCGATGCTTGGAAATGGATGATGAAGCTCGATGGGCGGTAGCACTGGTGAGTGATACTGGTCTCAGGCTGAGTGAGGCGTTGGGTCTGGTCAAAGAGGACGTCATCCTCGATGGACCTGTCCCTCATGTAGTTGTGCGCAGCCACCCTTGGAGGCGTCTAAAGACATCTGCAAGT
>PAFB01000133.1 GCA_002700865.1 Rhodospirillaceae bacterium | reverse complement strand
TGCAGGCCCAAATCAACGCCCGCGCGATAGGCGCGCAGCGACCAGTCTGCAACCGCCTGCTGTGCCAGAGCTTCGAGGTTTAGAGCGCGAAAGGTATCGTCGCTGCTGGATGGCTGCACGCCCACACGGCTGAGCAGCATCATCTGTTCCACCAAATGGGCGAGATGGTCGATCCGCTTGGACAAGGCGGGGACGTCGGGGGCTGAACCTTCCATCGTGTTGACTTCCAACTCGGTCTTCAGTTCAGCAAGCGGGGTGCGTAGTTGGTGGGCGGTGTTGGAGACAAAGTGCCGGTGGGAGTTCAGGGTCTTCTCCAACCGGCCAAACAGCTTGTTGATTTCATCGACAAGCGGTTGTCCTTCAGGCGGAACCGGGCGACGGATGGCGCGCAGGTCGCGTTCACTGCGCTGGCTGACGGCCTCGGCGAGGGTGCGCAGCGGGCGCAGGCCCAGATTGACAGCGTAGAGCGTCAACAGCCCGATCACCAACACGCCGATCACAAAGGCCAAGATGGCATAGCGAAGATAGCGTTGCAGCACATTGGTCCGCTGCCCCAGCGTTTCGGCAATCAAAACCACGAATTCCTGACTGGCTGAATAGGAGAGAGCTTCGTCTCGAATGGCGATCATCCGCATCGGCTCGCCGCGGAAATCAATTTCCTGCAGGATGGTATCGGTTTCGCCAAAGACCGGGGCAGGGAGGTTTCGGTAACCCGTTACCACTTCGCCCGAGGGCCATTTTTGCACGGAGTAGAACACGCGGTCTTCGGCAGAGTTGGTGAGCATCTGCAGCGCGGCATAGGGCAGATCAACCACCAGCGAGCCGCCTTCCAGCACCACTCGGTCAGCAATGGCCAAGGCCGAGCCTTCCAGAACGCGGTCGTAGCTCTCCCGCGTTGCTGAACCAATGGCCCAGTAGATCATTCCGATCAGGAAAGCTGACAGCGGGATGAGCGGGAGAAGCAGGAACATCAGCAGGCGCTGGCGCAGGCTCATCATCGTGTCCGGGCCTCCAGCAGCATATAGCCAACACCGCGCACCGTGCGTAGCTCGATGGACGAATGCCCGCCCAATCGTTTTCGAACGCGACTGATGATGACTTCGACCGCGTTCGGGGTTGGTGGGTCGGCGTTGTCGTAGAGCGCGCTGATCAGGGAGTCTTTGGACACCACTGCGTTGGCGTTTACAGCGAGGATCGACAGGCAGGCGAATTCGCGGCGCGGGAGGTCAAGATCGCTGCCATTCAAGCGCGCCACGTGCGCAGCGGTATCAATCGCCAGTGGTCCGAGCGAGAGCGTGGCATCAACCCCGCCGCCCTGACGCCGCACCAGCGCGCGGGCTCGGGCCATCAGCTCGTCCAGCGCAAAGGGTTTGGTGAGGTAGTCATCAGCCCCTCGATCCAACCCGCTGACCCGGTCCTGAACGGCATCCCGCGCGGTCAGGATCAACACCGGCGTCTGATCTTCCCGGTTACGCATTTCGCTCAGCAAAGTCATACCGTCGCCATCGGGCAAGGTCAGGTCGAGCAAAACAATGTCTACGGTGAAGTCGCGCAGGAAATCACGCGCCGAAGCGAGGTCTTCAACGTGTTCCAACGTCAGTCCGGCTAAGGCAAAAGCGCGGGAAACGCCGTCTGCCAGAACCGGGTTATCTTCGACCAGTAAAGCTCTCATGGCCCAACTTTCGCATTTTTTGGTCAGGCTTACGACAGCTTACTTTCGGTAGGCTTTCCCCTATCTCGGGCAGTTTGTCTGCTCGCAGGGGCGCTACTGGGAGGATAGCGGAGTGGGAGAACGCTGGCGCATTGGTGCCTGCCTGACAGCCGTGGCTTGCCTGTTTTTGGCGCGGGTTTCCGCCGCCGAGCCCATCGTGTTGTCAGGGTCCGAGGTCGCCGGGGCGGAGGCTCAGGTGCCGCTGACAATTTACTCCACCGCTGACTATATTGCCGTGGAACCCGTGCTGCGCGCTTATCAGGCGCTGCGCCCGGGGCTGAGCATTCACTACCACGAACTGCTCAGTCAGGAGCTGTATCAAAAGGTCCTGGACGAAAACGACCGGACCGCTGATCTGGTGTGGTCTTCGGCGATGGACTTGCAGATGAAGCTTGTCCACGACGGTTATGCCCGCCGCTTTACCCCCGCCGAGATCGACAGCCTGCCGGAATGGTCGTTTTGGCGGGATGAGGCCTATGCTGTTTCCGTTGAGCCCGCCGTCATGGTCTTCAACCGGCCTGCCTTTCAGGGCATTGAAGCCCCGGCAACGCGGGAGGCTTTGCTGGCTTGGTTGCGTCGGGCGGATGATCGGGCCTTTCAGCGAGTTGGGACCTATGACATCGAGCGCTCAGGGCTGGGCCTGCTGCTCGCAGCACGAGACGCCGATCAGAGCCGGGATTTCTGGACGCTCGTACAGGCGCTGGGCGCCAATCAGGTCGAGCTGTTCTCATCGTCCAGCGGACTGATTGAGCGGGTCGCTCGCGGTGATCTGGTTTTGGCGTACAACGTGCTCGGTTCCTACGCCGCCAGTCGCGCGCAAACCGCACCAGACTTGGGCGTGCTGCTGCCACGCGATTACACGCTGGTGATCAGCCGGGTTGCCTTTGTCCCCTATGCCGCGGTGAACCCGGGTGCCGGTGAAGATTTTTTGGACTTTCTGCTCAGTGCGCAGGGACAGCGCATCCTTAACGACCGCGTCGGCTTTCCAGCCGTTCACGCGGATGTCGATTGGAACTCAACTCTTTTCCCTGAAAACGGCCTGACCCGTCGGTACCTTGAACCGATGGAGGTCGATACACGCCTGCTGGTCTATCTTGACCAAGCGCGTCGGGAGAACGTGATCCGCCAATGGCGGCAAGCTCTGGGGGGGCCGCTTTGACAGGCGATCCTCAGAAACCTGAAATCAGCATAACGGGAGGATTATCCATGCTGAAGAAACTCGCAGTGGGTGCAGCAGCACTCGTCGCAACCAGCTCAGCCGCGCATGCGGAACAACTGGTTGATTCCATTCACTTCCTGATCCCTGGCGGCGCTGGTGGCGGCTGGGACGGGACCGCGCGCGGCACCGGTGAAGCATTGACTGGCGCAGGCATCGTTGGCTCCGCGTCCTACGAGAACATGTCTGGCGGCGGTGGTGGTGTTGCCATTGGCCACCTGATCGAGAACGCTGACTCCATGCACGGAACCCTGATGGTGAACTCAACGCCTATCGTGATCCGGTCCTTGCAGGGCGTGTTCCCTTACAACTTCTCCGACCTGACCATGATCGCCGGTACCATTGGTGATTTTGGTGCGCTGGTTGTGACGCCGGGTTCGGCGACCACGCTGGCTGACCTGGTTGCAGCATACAACGCAGACAGCAGCTCTATCGCCATGGGCGGTGGTTCGGTTCCCGGTGGTATGGACCACCTGATCGGTGCCATGGTCATGAACGCCGCCGGCGCTGACGCGACCAAGATTGCTTACCTGCCGTTCGATGCTGGTGGGGTGGCTCTGGCTGCTCTGCTCTCGGGCGAGATCGAAGTTCTCTCCACCGGTCTGGGTGAGGCTCTGGCGCAGTCCAAGGCTGGCGAAGTTGATATTCTGTGTATCACCAGCGACGCTCGCGTGGCTGATGCTCCAGATGTACCGACCTGTTCGGAAGCCGGTGCCGATGGCGCTTACTTCGTAAACTGGCGCGGTTTCTTCGCAGCACCGGGTCTGCCTGACGACAAAGCAGACGCTTACCGCGCTGCGATTGCGGCCATGTACGCAACGCCTGAGTGGGAAGCTGTTCGTGCCCGTAACGGTTGGGTTGAAATCCACAACCCCGGCGCTGATTTCGTCTCCTTCCTGGAAAATCAGGAGCAGATCATCGGTGATCTGATGACGTCCATGGGCTTCCTCTAAGCCCTCAGACTAAAGGGAAGGGGGCCGTTTGCGGCTCCCTTCTTTTCTCTTTTGCGCTTTCGAGTTATCGCGCTAACCTTCTGTTTCTCAACACCTTTGCTGACCTGACAGGTAGTGACCATGTCTCGCTTTCTGACCGCTGACCGCATTGTTGGGGTGATCTTGCTGATCCTCTGCTGTCTGTTCACGTATTTCGCCTTTGATTTGGCCAAGACCATCCCGCCGTTCTTCAAGAACCAACCCATGCGTGTTGACACGCTGCCCCGTATTCTGGGCGTGGCCGGGATTATTGCTTCGGTCGTAACCATCATTGCGCCGACCACCGGCGCAAAGGCACGCGCGGACGCGGTTAAGAACGCTGACGCAGACGCAAGCAAAGGCGAAGGCGAAGGCGCAAGCGAAGGCGAGGAACTCACTCAAGCGCAGCTTAAAGAAAATCAGGACCGAATGGCCGATTTGAGCTTTGCCAACTTCGGGCAGGCCAAGTGGGGGCAACTGGTGGCCATGATTGCGCTGATGATTGTCTACTCGACCTACCTGCGCGCTGGCGGCTTTATCCCCTCGACCTTCTTCCTGCTGCTGCTGGGCAGTATCATTCTTGGCGAGCGTCGGTGGATCGCGATGGTGATGGTCTCCCTGGTTGCTCCGCTGGCAATCTGGCTGCTTGTCACCTACGTCCTCGACCGCACAATTCCGCCTTTGCCCAAGGCAATCATGAACATGTTGGGGGGCTGAGCCAATGATGGAAGGCATCCTCACCGGCCTGAGTGCCGCGTTTACGTTTCAGGCCATTGCTCTTGTGGTGTTGGGCTGTCTGATCGGTTCCTTTATCGGCATGGTGCCCGGTCTGGGGCCAATGCAAGTAATTGCCATCATGATCCCCGTGGCTGTCGGCATTGGAGATCCATCGATTGCGATGATCATGCTTGCCGGGGTCTACTATGGCGCCGTGTTCGGCGGTTCCACGTCTTCTATTCTGATCAACGCGCCGGGGGTCGCGTCCACGGTTGCGACTTCCTTCGATGGCTATCCCATGGCGCGCAAGGGCTTTGCGGGTAAGGCTCTGACCATTGCGGCGCTGTCTTCCTTCGCCGGTGGCACCTTGGGCGCAATCCTGCTCACCCTTGCCGCCAAGCCGCTGGCCGATGTTGCGCTGCTGTTCCAGTCGCCTGAGTATCTGGCTGTAATGATTGTCGGCATGACAGCAGTCGCGGCCTTTGGCGAGCGCGGACGGGCTTACAAGGCTGTGCTGATGGTCATCTTCGGCATGATCCTCGCGTCGATTGGCGAAGGTTCACAGTTTGCCAATCGCCCCCGTTTTACCTTCGGCTACGTGCCGCTGCAGGATGGTATTTCCTCGATCACGCTGATCATGGGGCTGTTCGCCGTGCCCGAAGCCTTCTTCCTCATCCTTGACCCCAAGCGCGGTCAGTACAAAGGGGATGGCCAGAGCAAAGAAATCAACAACATGAGGATCAACGGCAAGGAAGCCAAAGAAATGGCGCCCGTCATTGGTCGCCAGTCGATCCTCGGCTTTCTGATCGGTGTGATGCCGGGGGCAGGGGCGACCATCGCCTCACTGATGGGCTACGCCATGGAGCGCAATATTGCGCCCAAGGAAAAGCGAGACGAGTTCGGTAAAGGGTCCTTGCGTGGCTTGACTGCCCCTGAAACCGCAAACAATGCTGCCTCGACCGGGTCGTTCGTGCCCATGCTGACCTTGGGTATCCCCGGCTCTGGCACCACAGCGATCCTGCTGGTGGCGCTGATATCGCTTGGGGTCCAGCCCGGCCCGGCGCTGATCAACGACAACCCGGACATCTTCTGGGGCATCATTATCTCGATGTACTTCGGGAACGTGGTTCTGCTGATCCTGAACTATCCATTGATCCCTTACATCGCCAAGCTGCTCGCCGTGCCGCGTACCTTCTTGATCCCCTTTGTTCTATTCTTCTCAATGGTTGGGGCTTATCTGGTTAGTCAAAACCCGACTGAGCTTTACACGATGATTGTTCTCGGGGTGGTGACGACGCTGCTTCGGCTGGCGAAGTTCCCGATTGCACCGATCGTCATTGGGTTCATTCTGGGGATCAGGATGGAGGACAATTTGGGCCGTGCTCTCACCGACCCGGACTACACCGGTTTCAGCTTTATCTGGCAGCGTCCGATGACGCTGGTGTTCCTGCTGATTGCCGCGGCCATGCTGCTCTATCCCATGATCGAAGGCCGTCTGGCCCGTCGCGAGCGCAAGAAAGCCCGCGACAGTCAGGTGACTCAGGATTAGGCCGATATCACCGTGGTAAAAGTTCTCATCCCATCCGGCGCGCTGGGGATCAGTGTCGATCCGGACGCGCTGGAGCGGGGCTTGCGCATGCGCCCCGACATCATCGCCATCGACGGTGGCTCAACCGACAGCGGTCCCCACTATCTGGGCACGGGTTCGTGCAAGTATTCGCGCGCATCGGTCAAGCGCGAATGGCGGTTGCTGATGCAGGCGCGGGCGCGGCTGGGGGTGCCTTTGCTGGTTGGGACTGCGGGAACCTGCGGCACAGACGCCATGGTTGATTGGTTGCTCGACATCACCCGAGAGGTCGCTGTGGAGGAGGGGCAGAGCCTGCGTGTTGCGACGCTCGCCTGCTCGCAAAACCCAGCCGCCACCGCGCAGGCCTACGAGGCAGGCACCCTGACCCCGCTCCCCGGTGCCATGCCCCTGAACGGCGAAGATATTGCGGCGTGCAGCAATATTGTTGCCCTCGCAGGCGCGGAGCAGATCAACGCCGCTCTAGCAACGGGCGCAGAAATCGTGATCGCCGGCCGCTCTACCGACACCGCCGTTATCGCGGCCCTGCCGCTGTCACGCGGCTGTCACCCCGGAGGCGCCTGGCACGGTGCCAAAATTGGTGAATGCGGCGCTCTGGCCACCAACAACCCGGCGACCGGCGCTATTCTTATCGAGTTTGACGCCGAGGGCTTTACCGTCCGCCCCTCAGGCGAAGGCGTGCGCGCCACGCCGCTGACGGTATCCGCCCACATGCTCTACGAGAACGCGGACCCCTTCATCCTGCACGAACCCGGCGGCCAATTGGATGTGCGCAACGCGACCTACACCGCCGTTGAAGGCGATACCAGCGTGCGGGTAACGGGCAGCGTTTGGCACCCGTCGGAGCGCTATACTGTCAAGCTGGAAGGCGCGCGCTTGGCGGGATATCAGACAACCTCATTGGTGCTGGTGCGCGACCGTCGCTATGTCGAGGCGATTGATCAATGGATCGGTCAGCTGCGTGAAGCCTTTGAGCAGCGAGAGGGCGGAAACATCGCCGGGGCGTACAGTCTCGAATTCCGCCTGATTGGGTCGAATGCGACCTTGGGTGCGCTCGAAACCCGTCGGCATGACGCGCATGAGATCGGCGTTCTTTCCGTGATCACTGCCGCCACGCAGCAGGCCGCCAATGACATTGCCAAGCTGCTCAATCCCTATTTGCTGCACTACGCCCTGACCCCGAATGAGCCCATGCCCACCTTTGCCTTTCCCTTCTCACCGCCGGAAATGGAACGTGGCGGGTTGCACGAGTTTGTTCTCAACCATGTCATGACCTTGGAAACCCCAATGGAGGCCTTTGCCCTCGACGTGGTGGAGGTAGGGCCTTGAGCGTGGATGCGGGCAGTGGTGGTTTTGTGCAGGATATCCGCTCCAAGAATGCGGGACCGTTCTGGATCACCATTGATCTGTTCTGTACCGATGCTGCGGCATTTTCAGCCCTGTGTGAGGCCCTGAGCACGCAAGCCGTCGCTGATGCCCTGTGCACCACAGCCGAGCGCTTGCAACGCTTTGACATCGCAGCGCTCAATGTCATCAAGTTCAGCGCACCGCGCGAAGTTGTCCAAGGCGCACGCGCCGACCGTGACATGCACGGGGCGTCTTATGCCGTGGTGATAAAGGAGCTGATTGACGCACTGGAGCGCACGGAATTGGAGCGCAAGGAAACTGAAAGCCAGCTATCCTAAGCTTTTCGTAGCAAGGTTCGGGAGAGGGGTTGGTGCGTGCAAGTTGATGTGGCGGTGCTCGGCGGGGGGAACGCAGCCCTGTGCGGTGCAATCAACGCAGCGCTGGCGGGGTGTTCAGTGCTGGTACTGGAAAGCTCCCCCAAGCCCTACCGCGGCGGTAACTCCCGTCACACCCGGAACTTTCGCTGCATGCACCAGCAGCCGGCCGGTCCGCTGACCGGGGCCTATCTCGAAGACGAGTATTTCGACGACCTGATCAAAGTAACCAAAGGCCAGACGGACGAAACGCTGGCGCGCAAAGCGATCCGTGAGTCCGAGGCCTGCTTTACATGGATGCAGGCGCAGGGCATCCGGTTTCAGCCTTCACTCAGCGGCACCTTGTCCCTGTCCCGCACCAACGCTTTCTTCCTCGGCGGCGGCAAGGCGCTTGTGAACGCGCTCTATCGGCGGGCAGAGGCGCTGGGCGTAACGGTGCGCTATCAGACCGAGGTTGCGCACGTCGATATGCGCGGCAACCGGGTTGAGGAAGTGGTGTTCACCGATGAGCACGGCGCTGAAAGTCGGGTGCAGCCGCGCGCTGTCATCGCTGCTTCGGGCGGGTTTCAAGGCGACACGGACTGGCTTGAACGTGCTTGGGGACCGGGCGCACAGAATTTCCTGATCCGGGGTACCAAGTACAACCGCGGCGTGGTCCTGCGCGATTTGCTGGATCAGGGCGCACAGTCTGTCGGCGACCCGACCCAGTGCCACGCCGTCGCTATCGATGGACGGGCACCCAAATTCGACGGCGGCATCGCCAGTCGGCTGGATTGTGTGCCGTTTTCCGTGGTCCTCAACCAGAATGGCCAGCGCTTCTACGACGAGGGTGAAGACGTCTGGCCCAAGCGCTACGCGATCTGGGGTCGGCTGGTGGCGGCTCAGCCCGATCAGATTGGCCACGTGATCATTGACAGCCGCTCGCTGAACCTGTTCATGCCCTCACTCTACCCGCCACTGACCAGCGATACGCTCGAAGGGTTGGTCGAGCAGATGGGCCTGCCTACACAGGCCAGTTTGGCCTCGATCAGCGCCTTTAATGCTGCCTGTGCCAATGATCTCAGCGGATTCCGCCCTACGGAACTCGATGGCCTTGCCACGCGCGGTGTCGAACCGGCAAAGACCAACTGGGCGCGACCTATCATCGAACCGCCGTTCTACGGCTACACCCTGCGCCCCGGCGTTACCTTCACCTATTTGGGGCTTAAGGTGGACCAGAGGGCCCGCGTGCAGATGCAGGACGGACCGGCGGAAAATCTTTGGGCAGCGGGTGAAATCATGGCGGGGAGTATTTTGGGCCAAGGCTA
>PAFB01000132.1 GCA_002700865.1 Rhodospirillaceae bacterium | reverse complement strand
TGCTGGCGTCGCGGCTTCAAACTGAACCGCTGATAGGGGTTTGATCGATGAATTCGGATTTCTCTGATATCGCGGTAATCCTGCCCGAGCTGCTGCTCTCGGTCATGGGTATGGTTTTGCTGATTTGGGGGGCCTTCCGGGGCAACCGTGACTTTCACGTCATCACGCTCTCTGCCGGTGCGCTGATGTTCGCCGCGGCGGCGGTCGCACTGGTAACGCCGACGGGTGTGGGTTTCAACGACCTGTTCGTCAACGACGCCTTTTCCCGGTTTTCCAAAGTGGTGATTTTCGGCGCAGGCAGCGTCTGCGCGCTCATGGCTGTGACTTTCAGCTCAGACACATTCCGGCGCTTCGAAATGCCGGTTCTGATGATGTACGCGGCGACGGGGCTGTCGATTATGGTGTCCGCCCAGGACCTGATGACCGTGTATTTAGGCATCGAGCTGTCATCGCTCTCCGCCTACGTGCTCGCCGCTATGCGACGGGATAACCTGCGGGCCTCTGAGGCCGGGCTGAAATACTTCATTCTCGGCGCACTGTCCTCAGTGATCCTGCTCTACGGGATGTCGATGGTGTACGGCTACACCGGCGGCACGAGTTTTGAGGCTGTTGCCGCAGGGATTGGCGGTGATGCTTCCTTTGGCCTGATCATTGGTCTGGTGTTCCTGATCGCCGGTCTGGCCTTCAAGATTTCCGCAGCGCCTTTCCATATGTGGACCCCCGATGTCTACCAAGGCGCGCCAACCCCAATCACCGCCTTTCTGGCGACAGCCTCCAAGATGGGCGCTTTTGCGCTGATCATCCGGGTCATGCTGGAGCCCTTTGCCGATATCACGGCTGAGTGGCGGCAAATCGTCATTCTGCTGGCGGTTGTTTCCATGGTCTGGGGCTCGCTCGCTGCAATCTGGCAAAGCAACATCAAGCGCATGATGGCCTATTCATCAATTGGCCACATGGGCTTCGCGCTGGTGGGCGTGGCTGCGGGCAGCGAAGCGGGGGTTGCGGGCTGTCTGGTCTATCTGGCGACTTACGTCGTCATGAACCTCGGCGCCTTTGCGCTGATCCTGTCGATGAAGCGCGGCGGACAGCCGGTTGAAACGATCTCAGACCTTGCCGGCTTGTCGCGCGATCGTCTGCCGATGGCGCTGGCCTTGCTGGTGGTCTTCTTCTCCATGGCGGGTATCCCGCCGCTGGCCGGGTTCTTCGGCAAGTTCCTCGTGTTCACCGCAGCGGTAGAGGCAGGTTTCTGGTGGCTCGCCATCATCGGTCTGGTGACATCGGTCCTGTCGGCGTTCTACTACATCCGCGTGATCAAAGTGGCCTTCTTTGACGAGCCGGGCGAGGACGGTGGTTTTGATACTGCTGACATTTCGCTGCGAACCGTCTACGGCGCATCTGCGGTCTTCCTGCTGATTTTCATTGCTTTTGTAAGCTACGTCATCGACTGGGCCAACGCCTCGGCAAGCGTCTTTGCCTGAGGGTCCCGTTCTGCGTTATTCGGGTAAGCCGACGCCATGACAGCTGATCCTTTTTCCCTCACCACAGCGGATATGCCGCCGCTGTGGGAAGGCCGGTTTTACGATCGGATTGGTTCGACCAGCGATGAAGCGCTGGCTCAGGTTCGCGCCGGTGCGATTACTCAGCCAACGCTGTTTTTGACCGATGAGCAGACCGCAGGCCGAGGCCGTGGTCGCGCAGCAGGGAGCTGGACCAGCACTGCTGGCAATCTCGCCGTTAGCTTTGTTTACTTCCCGACCTCACCCGTGCGCGACTGGCCGGCGCTCAGCTATGTCGCTGGTCTGGTCCTTGCGCGCGCGCTGGAAGAAGATTGCGGGTTTCCAGCCGACCAAATTCGCCTGAAATGGCCCAATGACGTCTTTGTCGCCGGGGGCAAGGTTGCCGGTTTGCTGCTGGAAACCGCCACGGCACCGGGTGGACGACAGGCGCTGGTTCTGGGGATGGGGCTGAACATCGAAGCGGCCCCTGCCTTAGACCGCCCCGACTACGTCGCCCGTGACCTGCGGGCTCTGGGCTACGGTGGCACGGGGCGCGATTTGGTGGTGAGTCTGATCAGACGCTGGGCGGAGGCCGTTGAGCTGTTTGATCGCAACCAAGCCGGGCCGCGCAAGCAGCTGTTCCGCGACTGGCAGGCCCACGCGCTCTATCTCAACGAGGAGATCACTGTCCGCATCGATCAGGATCGCGAAGAACGCGGAACATTCATCGGACTGGACGAATCAAACGGTGCGCTTAAACTCGTCACCACGTCCGGTCAGTTGCGGACCGTGCTGGCCGGAGATGTCATGCTCGCCGCAGCATCGGCGGGTAAGTCCTGATGCGAGGGAACCTTCGATGATACTTGCGATTGATTCTGGCAATACCAATGTCGTCTTTACTTTGGTGCAAGAAGGCGACGCGGTTGTGTCCTGGCGTCGCGCCGTCAATGACCGTCGCACGGCAGACGAAGACGGAATCTGGCTATTACAGCTGATGAAGCGTCATGGCGTAAAGCCGCGCCAGATTAGTGGCGTGATAATCTCGTCGGTTCGTCCCGCAGCGTTGTTTGGCCTGCGCCAGCTTGCCGAGTTGTACTTTGCAAGCGTACCGCTGGTGGTGGGGGATGAGGATCTGCCGCTGAACTTCGAGGTGCGCGTTTCGCGGCCCGAGCAGGTGGGGGCTGACCGTCTGGTGAACACGCGCGCGGTGACTTCCGTCCTGGGGCAGGGCCCCGCCATTGTCGTGGATTTCGGCACCGCGACCACTATCGACGTTGTGGCCGCAGACGGTGCTTACATTGGAGGTGTGATTGCACCGGGGGTTAATCTCTCCGCCGAAGCACTATATCAAGCAGCAGCAAGATTGCCGCGCATTGATATTGAACAACCGAATTCGGTTCTGGGGCAGGACACGGTTGCTTGTATGCAATCGGGTTTGTTCTGGGGCTACGTATCGATGATCGAGGGCCTGGTTTCCCGCTTGCGTGATGAACTGGACCTGCCAAGCGCGCCCGTTGTGGCGACCGGAGGGCTGGCGACTTTGTTTGCGGCTGGAACGGACGTTTTCGATCACATCGACCCCTATTTCACCGTCAAGGGATTGGCGGCTCTGTACTCGGATTGGGCCAAGACGCGGGCCTAACAGCGTCAAAACATCGTTGTGGCGTGTTGTCAGGCTCCTGTCCTGCCGCGCCCAGATACAAACAAGAGCGACCCTGCCGGCATTGGTAATTTTGCCGGTCCAAGGGTGCTTGAAGGAGAGTAATGGCTGGACGCCTGAACAAACCCGCAAAGGACGAGATCCTTTTTGTGGCCCTTGGTGGTTGCGGGGAAATTGGAATGAACCTTTATGCCTACGGGCATAACAATCAGTGGCTTGTGGTCGATTGCGGGGTCGCCTTTGGCGATTTGAGTACGCCCGGTATGGACGTTCTGGTCCCGGATGTCAGCGCGCTTGTTGAAGGCGGGGGCAGCATCGTCGGCATGGTGATCACCCACGCGCACGAAGACCACATCGGCGCCATTCCGCATCTGATTGATGAGCTTGACTGCCCGGTCTACGCCACGCCCTTTGGCGCGAGCATGATTGAGCGCAAAATTGACAGCTACGGGGGCAGCGAGCCGGAATTGATCCGGGTCAAGCCCGGCGGCACGGCAAAAATTGGCGTGTTCGAGGTCGAGTTTGTCTCCGTTACGCACTCCATCCCCGAAGCCTGTGCCCTGTCGATCGTCACACCGGCTGGTCGGATGATCCATACAGGCGACTGGAAGATCGATCCCGACCCACAGCTGGGCATGATGTTCGACAGCGACCGCCTTGCGGCGCTGGGCCGCGAGGGCGTGCTGGGGCTGGTTTGCGATTCAACAAATGCGCTCGAAGAGGGGCATTCCGGGTCAGAAGGCGATGTTTACCCCGGCCTGTTGGAGATTGTGCAGAACGCGAGCGGACGGGTGGCGGTGACGTGCTTTGCCACCAACGTGGCGCGGGTTGCGACGGTGGCCAAAGTTGCGCAGGCAACGGGGCGGCGACTGGCGCTGGTCGGGCGATCCCTGCACCGCCTCTATGAAGTGTCCAAAGACAATGGCTATTTGGACAGCTTCCCGGACGTGGTGCCAGAAGACGCCGTGGGCCGCCTGCCGCGCGAGGAAGTGCTGATGCTGGTCACTGGCACGCAAGGCGAACCGCGGGCGGCGCTGTCCAAGCTATCCCGCAATGAACACCAGCACGTGACGCTGAACGCCGGCGACACTGTCATCTATTCCAGCCGTGAAATCCCCGGCAACGAGACCGATATCAATCGGGTGCGCAATCATCTTGCCGGTTTGGGGGTCGAAGTGCTGGCAGACGGTCGCGACGGCTTGAACGTGCATGTCACAGGCCATCCGATGCGGGACGAACTCACCCAGATGTACCAGTGGACTCAGCCGCAAGTGGCTCTGGCTGTGCACGGTGAAACCCGGCATCAGTTGGAAAATGCCAAACTGGCGCTGACCTGTCAGGTCGGACAGGCGCTGGCCCCCGGTGACGGCGATGTCATTCGCCTGAAACAGGGACAAGAAGCGGAAGTGATCAGCCGGATTGATGTCGATGTGCTGGGCTTGGACGGTAAGCGGCTGGTTGCGCTGGAAAGCGAAGTGGTGCGCTTACGAAAGCGGATGATGCACAATGGCGCGATCAACGTGGCGGTCGCCATCAACGACCGCGGCACCATCGTTTCCGACCCTATTCTCACGTCGGCGGGCGTGTTTGAGTCGCCAGAAGAAGATGATATCGAGGATGAGGCGGCCGACTGGGCTTGGGATGCTATCGACCGGATGAACAAAAATGATCGCAAGTCGGACGATGCCGTTGAAACGGCTGTCTTTAAGTCCTTGCGAAAGTTCTGCCGCGATACCATTGGCAAAAAACCGCTGGTTACGGTCTCTGTTTTGCGGGTCTGAGGGAAGAGGATCGAGGTAATGCTGGGGCGATTAAACCACGTCGCGATTGCGGTACCAGACCTGACAGCCGCAACGGCGATCTACCGGGACACGCTGGGGGCAATTGTGTCTGCGCCCCAGCCGCTCCCCGAGCATGGTGTGACTGTGGTTTTTGTTGAACTGCCCAACACCAAAATCGAACTGCTGGAACCGCTGGGCGCAGACTCGCCGATTGCGAAGTTTCTGGAGAAGAACGCGCAAGGGGGCATGCATCACATCTGCTACGAGGTCGAAGATATCCTCGCCGCGCGCGATCAGTTGCAGGCGAGCGGCGCACGGGTTCTGGGTGATGGTGAGCCGAAAATTGGTGCGCACGGCAAGCCGGTTCTGTTTCTCCACCCCAAGGATTTTGTGGGAACGCTCGTCGAGCTCGAACAAATCTAAACTCGCAAAAACCTTTGCTTGTCACTCCTATGCCGAGAGGGCATTGTGCGCCCCGGTATTTTAGTCCGTATCAGGGGAGTGAGACATGGTTGAAAGCCGCGCCGCCGTTGCCGTACAGGCAGGCAAGCCACTTGAAGTAACCACCATCAATGTCGATGGACCGCGCGAAGGCGAGGTCATGATTGAGATGAAGGCAACCGGCGTGTGTCACACTGACGCCTTCACCCTGTCAGGCGCAGACCCTGAGGGCATTTTTCCGGCCGTACTGGGCCATGAAGGCGCTGGGGTTGTCGTGGACGTGGGCCCGGGGGTGAAGTCGCTGAAAAAGGGCGACCACGTCATTCCACTCTACACCCCCGAATGCCGCGAGTGCGATTACTGCACGTCCGGAAAAACCAACCTTTGCCAGTCTATCCGTGAGACACAGGGGCAGGGCCTCATGCCCGATGAGACCTCGCGTTTCTCCATGGGCAAGGATCGGCTGTTTCACTACATGGGGACGTCGACGTTCTCGAACTATTCAGTGTTGCCGGAAATTGCAGTGGCCAAAGTCCGTGAGGACGCGCCTTTTGACAAGATTTGCTACATCGGTTGCGGTGTGACGACGGGCATTGGTGCTGTCATCAACACGGCGAAGGTCCAGCCCGGTGACAACGTGGTTGTTTTCGGCCTCGGTGGTATCGGTCTGAACGTGATCCAGGGCGCGCGGTTGGCTGGGGCCAACATGATCGTGGGCGTGGACCTGAACCCGGGTCGGAAAGCCATCGCTGAGCAGTTCGGCATGACCCACTTCGTCAATCCCAACGAAGTCGAGGGCGATCTGGTGCCCTATATCGTCAGCCTGACCAAGGGCGGGGCGGATTACTCGTTCGAGTGCATTGGCAACGTGCAGGTGATGCGGGACGCGCTGGAGTGCTGTCACAAAGGGTGGGGGACTTCGATCATCATCGGTGTCGCCCCGGCAGGCGCAGAGATTTCCACCCGGCCTTTCCAACTGGTGACGGGCCGCAATTGGCGCGGTACGGCCTTTGGCGGCGCCAAGGGGCGGACCGATGTGCCGAAGATTGTGGATTGGTATATGGAAGGTAAAATCAACATCGATGACCTGATCACGCACAAGATGCCGCTGGATCAGATCAACGACGCCTTCGACCTGATGCATGAAGGCAAGTCGATCCGCTCTGTCATTGAATTCTAGGCAAAAGACAGATCAGAGCTATGAACATCGTTAGCGAATGCCGCTGCTTCGGCGGGCGGCAACTGACCCTTGAGCACCAAAGCGCCTCGACCGGCACAACCATGCGGGTCGCCGTGTTCCTACCCCCCAAGGCTGACACGCTGGGCGAGGGTGAGACGCTGGCCGGTTTGGTGTTCCTCTCCGGCCTCACCTGTACCGAGGAAAACGTCACCATCAAATCGGGCGTGCAACGCTACGCCGCCGAAGCTGGTCTGGCCTTCATCGCGCCCGATACCTCACCCCGTGGTGAAGGGGTCGCGGATGATGAGCGTTACAACATGGGGCAGGGTGCCGGCTTTTACGTTGATGCCACCCAGGCACCATGGGCACCGCACTTCAAGATGGAAAGCTACATCACCAAAGACCTGATCGACGCTGTCACCGGCGCATTGCCCATTGACCGCGGCCGTTTGGGTGTTTCAGGGCATTCAATGGGCGGGCATGGAGCTTTGACTTTGGCCTTGCGGCATCCCGGACTGTTCAAATCTCTCTCAGCCTTCGCCCCTATCGCAGCGCCGATGGATGTGGAGTGGGGGCAAGTATGTCTGGGCGGGTATCTGGGAGAAGATCAAAGTCTGTGGGAAGCCCACGACGCGAGCCGCCTTTACAGCAAGCAGACCTTTCCCGGCCCTGTGCTGATTGATCAGGGCGATGACGACCCCTGGCTTGATTCCGGCTTACGCCCAGAACTGCTGGAGGCTGCCTTTCAGGCTTCAGGCCAGGAGGGCGAGATTCGTCGTCATGCTGGCTATGACCACTCGTATTTCTTCGTAGGCAGCTTCTTCGAGGACCACATCCGGCACCACGCCCGCCAGTTGGGGGCCTGAAAGCGCACCCAAAAGCGCCCCCAAAAGTGCCCCCCCAAAAGCGCCCCTGTATGTGACCGGGATGAATGGGAGGCGTAAGGGCTATAGGGGCTGAGGGAAATATTCCTCAACTGGCCCTCTTCTTGCTGATTTCTTTACCCGATACCCCCCAGTGCCCCTTGAGCTTATCGGCTCAACAAACAACGTGTTGGATATGGCGATAGCGCGCTCGGAACCGGATAAATGGCACAGCACCGCCCCGCAAGCAGGGCGCGCATCCGGTATAATGGGCAAGGGAAACATGGTTGTTCTTGCCGCTGCTGCAGTCTGCGTGATGCTCGTCCTGACCCTTACCATGACATCCCTTGCGCAAGCTCAATCCACGACGCCACGCCTCTCCAGCAGTGCTCAGGGTCAGTTGATTGCCGCTGTTGATGGCGTATGGGTCCATCAGGACCGCGTCCAGCCGGGGGCCTCCGTGGGCGCAGGTTCGAGCATCAAAACAGATGCCTCTGGCCGCGCCCGCTTTACCTTCCTTCATGCCACCAGCCTTCAGATCGCCGGTAACACCGAGCTGCAGGTCGAGCGTCTTTTGTCTTCGGGAACTGACCGCCGTGTCCGGGCTGTGGTCCTGAATATCACGCGCGGGGTCGGGCGGTTGGTGGTCGATGGTCAGAGTGGTGAAGCTGACACCGATGAAGTGGCGGTAATCCGATCTGCGGACGGCGGTGTAGTCGTGCTGGAAAGTGGCACTTTGGACGTGGTGGCCAGTGGCAACCGGCTGGTTGCGGTGATGCGGAGTGGGCGCGCAAACTGTCGTGGAGCCGATGCCCAGATGCTGAGCCTTGATGACAGCGCGCAAAGCCCGGTGTGCGTTCTTTCCGGCGGCGGGGTTCGGCCTAGCCTGTTGTCTGTCGCCATGGATCGCGTGATCGACGAACGGCTGAGCTTCCCCCCATCATCGATCGCGCACCGACAAACCGACGCCGGCAAGGCCTTGGTTGACTATGCAGTCAATGATCTCTCAGCCTCGGGCGAAGATAAGCAGCAGCGCTTGCAACGACAGTCTGATCCTGACAATCGTGAAGGCCTTACGCCCTTTATCGTGCGTCAGCTGCTCCAAAGCGGAACCCGCTAGCACGTCGCCGCACCGTCTCTGGAAAAGCTCGACAAGCCCTTGCAGCGGTCGCACAAGGGGGCAATCACCCCCGATTACAGAGAGACCCGTTCAGCGTGAGCACCAGCAAAGGCCCTTTCCAGCTTGTTCTGTGTCCCGGTGCGTGGTGCCCAGCCTCGCAGTGGCAAGGGTTTGTCACCGCCATGCAACGCTCGCCCACAGACATCAGCACGATCACCACGGCGCAGTGGCCGGTATCCGGCGTGGCAAGCCTCAGCGATCATCGAGAGGCGGTTCTTGAGGCTGTGCCGGATGGCCAAGGCCCGGTTGTCTTATTGGGGCACTCCTTCGGCAGCTTGCCGATGTTGGAAGCGGCTGTGGTGCTGGAAGACCGGGTAAAGGGCGCAATCTTTGTCGATGGCTTCCTGCCGGCACTGGGGCGGTCTGCCTTCGCACAGTCTGAGGGCAGGCGCGGGCCACAGGTTATGCGGGCAGAAGCCCAGGCCGGCAGCGTGCCGCCCCCTGATCCCGCCATTTGGGGCCTGCGCGGGCAACAGGCGGAAGCGGTGGCGCAGGCAATGCAACCGCACAGTCTCAGCAGTCTGGAAACCGGGATCAGCGAGCAAGCAGCCGCGCGGGTCGAAACACTGCCAAAAAGGGCCTACATCGGGGCTTCGGCGCATCGGGGACAGGCCAATCCCTTTAAGCGGGCCTTTGACAGTCTGGAGGGACGGCCTGACTGGTTCAGTGTGCAGATCAACGGGGGGCATCTGCTGCATATTGAGCGGCCAACGGCCCTTGCCTATTGGTGCGCGCAGTTCCTCGCCATGGTGGCGGGAAAAGTTTTCTGAATTCTTTTTTCGGCGTTGGACCCCTGCTTAGGATGCGCTTGCAGAGGATTGAGGCCAGAGGCTAGAGATAGATCAGCCCTTTCACAGCTCTCATCGAACGGACGGCCCTTCATGGTTGAAGCTTCTTCTTTGCGCCCCGAAACGCTGGCTCTGCACGCTGGTCAAACCCCCGACCCACGCAATGGCGCGCAGGCTGTGCCCATCTATCAGACCAACGCTTACGTGTACGACGACACCGAGCATGCAGCATCGCTGAACAATCTGGAAACCGGCGGCTATATTTACTCCCGGATCAGCAATCCGACCGTATCAGCCGCGGAAGAGCGGATCGCAGCGCTTGAAGGCGGTGTGGGGGCGTTGGGGCTGTCTTCGGGGCATGCAGCCGTGTTCCTGACAATTGCCACGCTGCTATCTTCTGGCGACCATATCGTCGCGACCAAGGCGCTCTATGGTGGTTCGATCAACCTGATGAAACTGACCCTGCCGCGTTTTGGCATTACCACCACGTTTGTTGATGGTTCTGATATGGACGCAATCAAAGCGGCCATTCAGCCCAATACCAAGATGATCTACGGCGAAGTGATCGGTAATCCCGGCCTGGATGTTCTGGACGTGTCGGCGACCGCTGCAATTGCGCGGGAGGCCGGGGTGCCGCTGGTCATTGACAGCACCTTTACCCCGCCCACGCACTATCGACCCTTGGAAGACGGTGCCAACATCGTCGTTCACTCGGCGACTAAATGGATTGGCGGGCATGGCGTGACCATGGGCGGCTTTATCATTGATGGCGGTAACTTTGACTGGGCCGCCTCGGACAAATTCCCAACCATGACTGAGCCCTACGCGGGGTATCCGGGTATGACTTATGCCGAGCACTTCGGGCCTGCTGCCTTTATTGCGCGGGCACGGACCGAAGGGGTGCGGGATTTTGGGACAGTTCTGGCACCCCAGAGCGCCTTTTATCTGCTGCAAGGCATGGAAACCCTGTCGCTGCGCATGGACCGGCACTTGCAGAATGCCAAAGCGGTGCTGGCGTTTCTTGCCAACCATGAAGCCGTCGCTTGGGTCAGTCACCCGGACCTGCCCGATCACCCTAATCATGCCGTGGCTCAGCGCCAGCTGACCAAGGGCACCACGTCGATGATTGTTTTTGGCGTCAAAGGTGGTTTTGACGCTGGGCGGCAGTTGATCAACTCAGTGAAGCTCGCCAGCCACGTTTCAAACGTCGGTGATGCCAAAACCCTGCTGGTGCATCCGGCGTCAACGACGCACATGCAGCTGGGACCAGAGCAGCGCAAGTTGGCCGGGGTCCCTGACGACATGATCCGCCTTTCGGTGGGGATCGAGCACGTGGATGACATCATCGACGACCTGCGCGCCAGCTTGCGCGCCAGTCAGCGCAACGGCTAGCGCTAACCCCGGAACGCAGAGAGGAACACCGGCATGAAGTCCGTCACCGTTCGGGGCGCAAAGGCGCTCTACTTTGATGCAGGCCAGCCCGCTATGGCTGACCAACCCAACATCGTTTTTCTCCACGGGTCCGGCTGTGATCACTCCTTATGGGGGATGCAGTCGCGTTACTTCGCCTTTCATGGCTGGAACCTCTACGCGGTTAATTTGCCCGGCCACGGGGTTGGAGCGCGGCTGTCGGAAGGACCGGTTCTCAGCACAATCGAGGATATGGCCGACTGGTTGGTTGAATTCCTAGATGCAGCCGGTATCGACGCGTGTACGCTGGTGGGTCATTCGATGGGAACGCTGATTGGTATCGAAGCGGCGTCCCGGTACGGGGACCGCTTTGAGCACGTAATCCTGATGGGTGCGACGGCTAAAATGCCGGTGCATCCAGAGCTGCTGCGCGCGGCCGATGCGCGCGAGGAAAAGGCTGTGGACTTGATGATGGACTGGGGCCACGGTCCGGTCGGTCACAAAGGCGGCAACATCAACGCCGGGACCTGGGCCAAGGGCGGCGCTAAGCAAATGGTCATGCCGCGCGTGGCGGATGGAACGCTGGGGATCGACATGGCGGCGTGCAATGCCTACGAGGGCGGGGCCGAAGCGGTGGCTAACCTTTCCGGCCGGATCACGGTGATTGCCGCCCAGCGAGACAAGATGACCCCGTCGAAGAATGGCAAAGCCATCGCGGATGCTGTGGAAGGCGGAAACTTCATCTTCCTGCCCGAGATCGGCCATTTTATGCTCGGTGAAGCGCCAAACCACTCTCTGAGCGCATTGAAAGCAGCGGTTCGCTGACCTTACCAAAGCCAACAAACAGCCGATAAACTGACGTCGGTTTCTTGACTCTGTGGTCCTTTGCGCCTCCTTGTATCCTATCGTTTTTGACTGGGAGGATACCATGACGGCTGACAACCCTGTTCGCTGGGAAGCGGATGACGATGTGCTTGTAATCACCATCGACAACCCGCCTGTAAATGCACTGCGATTAGGGGTGCGCGTTGGTATTATTGCAGCCATTGACGCGCTGGAAGCGGACAGCGCGCTGGTGGGCGCTGTCATTACTGGGGCTGGACGGGCGTTTATAGCCGGTGCGGACATCACAGAATTCGGCAAGCCGCCACAGGATCCAAACCTAAATGACGCGATCTTCAAAGTCGAAGGATCGTCCAAACCAGTCGTAGCCGCCATCAACGGTGTCGCGCTGGGCGGTGGTCTGGAGGTCGCGCTGGGCTGTCACGGCCGGATTGCGCACCCCAAGGCGCGCGTCGGAGTGCCGGAAGTCCACCTCGGCCTGTTGCCTGGCGCTGGCGGAACGCAGCGCTTGCCGCGGGTTGCCGGGGTTGAGGTTGCTGTCGATATGACCACCACGGGCAAGCACGTTCCCGCACCCAAGGCACTCAGCGCAGGCGTGATTGATGCGATTGAAGAGGACTGCGTGACGGCAGCCAAGGCCAAGGCGCGGGAACTGGCGGCGGCTGGCACCTGGACCGTGGTCGCCGAACTTCCGAACCCAACCGCGCCCGAGGGCTATTTCGAAGCTGCTCGTGCGCAGATTGAAAAGAAAGCCCGCGGGCAGATGTCGCCAATTCTGGGTTTGCAGGCGGTACAGGCCGCCGTTGACTTGGCTTTCGACGAGGGCATGAAGCGGGAGCGGGCCCTGTTTATTGACGGCATGGCCAGTGATCAGTCACGGGGCCTGATCCATGCCTTCTTTGGCGAGCGCGAAGTCGCCAAGATCCCCGGATTGGACCCCGAGGCTCAGCCGCGCGACGTCAAAACCGCAGCGATCATCGGTGCTGGCACCATGGGCGGCGGAATCGCCATGTGCTTTGCCAACGCCGGCATTCCCGTCACGGTGCTGGAGCAATCGCAGGAAGCCTTGGACAAGGGCTTGGGCGTTTGTCGCAAGAACTACGAGAACACAGCCAAGAAGGGCCGCCTGACCATGGAGCAGGTCGAAGAGCGAATGGCGCTTTTCACCGGGACCACGGACATCAACGACCTCGCCGACGTCGATATCGTCATTGAGGCGGTCTTTGAGAATATGGATGTAAAGAAAGACATCTTCACCAAGCTCGATGCCGTTTGCAAACAGGGCTGTGTTCTGGCCACCAACACCTCGACGCTCGACATCAACCAGATCGCCAGCGTGACCAAGCGCCCTGAAGACGTCATCGGCATGCACTTTTTCTCACCCGCCAACGTCATGCGCCTGTTGGAGAACGTGCGCGGTGATGCGACCGCAGATGACGTCATCCTGACCGCCATGAATATGGGAAAGCGTTTGGGCAAGGTCTCAGTCCTTGTGGGCGTGTGTGACGGCTTCGTCGGTAACCGAATCCTGCACGAATACATTCGCTGGGCTTCCATCCTGCTCGAAGATGGCTGTTTGCCAGAGCAGATCGACAAGGTCTGGACCGATTTTGGGATGCCAATGGGGCCCTTTGCCATGTCCGACCTCGCCGGGCTCGACGTGGGCTACCGCATCCGCAAGGAGCAGGAAGCAACCCGCTCGTCGAACGTACGCTACGTGCATATCGCTGACAAAGTGGTCGAGATGGGCCGCTTGGGCCAGAAAACAGGCGGTGGTTTCTTTGACTACATCGACGGCTCTCGCGTGCCGGTTCCGAATGCGGAAGTGACCGCGCTTGTGCTGGCCGAAAGTGAGCGCAAGGGGATCGAACGTCGGGCGTTCTCAGACGAGGAAATTCTCAACGCGCTGACAGATCTGATGACCAACGAAGGCGCGAAGATCCTCGAAGAGGGGATCGCGATGCGGCCCGTTGATGTCGATATCACCTACATCTTTGGCTATGGCTATCCCGCCTATCGCGGAGGCCCCATGCACCGGGCTGATGCTGTTGGCCTCGCTGAGACTCTGGCGCGGATCAAGGCGCGCTACGAGGAAACCGGCGATCACTCGTGGAAGCCTGCGGCCCTGCTTGAACAGCTGGTCGCCGAAGGTAAGACCTTTGCAGAATGGAGCTCGGCCCGCGCGGCCTGAGCCGGAAATAAGGAAGAGGAGAGACAAACGATGTCGAACATCAATATTGGCGCGCGTGAGGCCGTCATCGCATCTTTTGCACGCACCCCGATCGGCAAGGCCTACCGCGGTGCTTTCAACGACACGGGCGCCCCGGTTCTGGCAGGTGCTGCAATCGCAGCAGCCGTTGAACGCGCGGGCATAGATGGCGCGGAGGTTGACGATTGTGTCATGGGTTGCGCCATGCCGCAGGGCTCGACCGGCCTGAACGTCGGTCGTGCAGCCGCGCTGGCAGGCGGTCTGCCGGTATCGGTCGCCGGGATGACCATCGACCGCCAGTGTTCATCGGGCATGATGGCGATTGCCACGGCGGCGAAGCAAATCGTTGCAGATGGCATGACCACGGTAGTCGGGGGCGGCGTTGAGTCGATCTCGCTGGTCCAGAACGAGCACCAGAATACCCATCGTCTGCTCGACCCGGCGGTTTTGAAGAACGCACCGGACTACTACATGCCCATGCTGCAAACCGCCGAAACCGTCGCGAAGCGCTATGATGTTTCGCGGGAAGTCATGGACCACTACGGCGCAGCATCGCAGACCAAAGCTATTGCGGCCAACGAAGCGGGTAGACTGCAGGATGAAGTGATTTCCATGACGGTGACGAAAAAGGTCATGGACAAGGAAACCAAGGAAGTCTCCGACGTCGAAGTCACCGTTGACCGCGACGAAGGCCTGCGCCCATCGACCTATGAGCAGGTGGCCAGTCTGCGCACGGTTATCGAGGGCGGCACCATCACCGCTGGCAACGCGAGCCAACTGTCCGATGGCGCTGCGGCAACCGTCGTGATGGAGCGCGGTGAGGCAGAGCACCGGGGTATTGCGCCGCTGGGCTACTACCGGGGTATCGCTGTTGCGGGCTGTGAGCCGGACGAAATGGGCATTGGTCCCGTGTTCGCGGTCCCAAAACTGCTCAAGGCGCACGGTCTGAGCGTGGATGATATCGGCGTGTGGGAGCTGAACGAGGCCTTTGCCGTTCAAGTGCTGTACTGCCGTGATCAACTGGGCATTCCAGACGAGAAGCTCAACGTCAACGGCTCCTCCATCGCCATCGGTCACCCCTACGGCATGACCGGCGCACGGCTGGTGGGCCACGCGCTGTTGGAAGCTAAGCGGCAGGGCGAGCGCTATGCTGTGGTGACCATGTGTGTTGGCGGCGGCATGGGCGCTGCGGGTTTGTTCGAAGTGGCGTGAACCCGCTGACATCAAACAGATCGGGTAAGTTTCGGAAAATTGTACTAAACTGAGATTTATCTACTGTTTTGATGGGAGTGAAGGTTCATGCGTTTGGTTGTCATTGCCACAGCGATCTTCGGTGTAACCGCTTTTGGGGTGTCGGCACAGGCCCAGACCTGTGACGAGTTGGCGGCGCAGCGTGATGCGCGCTTGGGCCAGTTGTTGGGCGCGCAATTCGCCATCCCCAGTGACAGTGAGGTTTTAACCTTGCAGCGGGAAGTCAGTGACACGGTCGCAGCGCTGGAGTTGGCAAGGCAAACACTTAAGAACGCCGTGCCAAACTTCGCCGACGAGGTGAGTGCGTTTGACGAGCTGGTTTTGTCTTTGGCGGACAGTAACCAGAGTGAAACCGAGCTGAAGGCTCAAATTGATGATTCGGTGGAGGCCTTGCGGTCGGCAGCGTATCAACTGATCGAATTTCGCCGCGCGGAAGCGGCGGTGCGAACCATGAACGACCAGCTGGTCGAGCGGGTCGAGGCCTATAACCAGAAGGTCACGACTTACAACGACTTAGCGCTCGCCTTCCAAGGCTTGCAAGGGCGTTTACAAACAGAGTGCGGCATCACGCCCGTTGTGAGTTTTGCGGATAAAACTCAGGGTGCGTAGGATGTGAATATGCCGGGATAAACGGAGCAAAATCATGGACTTAAAGTTTTCGGATGAAGACCTCGCCTTCCAGAAAACCATTGAGGCATTCTGCGAAGACCACGTTTCCAAAGAAACGCGCCAGAAAATCGCGTTGGGGCACAGGCTGAGCAAGCAGGACATCGTCGATTATCACAAAGTCCTCTATGAGCACGGTTACGCTGTGCCAAACTGGAAGCAGGAGTGGGGCGGGCGTGACTGGACGTCGATCCAGCACCAGATTTTTGACGATGTTACCGCCGCCTATGACTGCCCGCGCCGACTGGCTTTTGGCGTGTCGATGGTGGGTCCGGTCCTGCAGGCCTTTGGATCACGCGAGCAACAGGAAAAGTACCTGCCTCGCATCGCTCGGTTGGATGACTGGTGGTGTCAGGGTTTCTCTGAGCCCGGCTCCGGTTCCGACCTCGCGTCACTGAAAACCACGGCTGTCCGCGATGGCGACGAGTACGTCATCAACGGCCAGAAAACCTGGACCACCTACGCGCAACACGCCGACATGATGTTCATTCTCACGCGCACGGACAATGAATGTAAGCCGCAGGAGGGGATATCCTTCATGCTGCTGGACATGAAAACGCCGGGCGTGACCGTCAAGCCGATCATCCTGCTTGATGGCTATCACGAGGTTAACGAAGTCTTCTTTGACGATGTTCGCATCCCCGCTGAAAACCTGGTGGGGCAGGAGAACAAAGGCTGGGATTATGCCAAGTTCCTGCTGGCACACGAGCGCTTTGGTATCGCCCAAATTGGTTACGCAAAAAACCAGCTCAACCGCCTGCGTGACATCGCAGCGCAAGAACGGACCGAAGACGGCGAACGCCTGATCGACAACATGTTCTTCTCGCAAAAGCTGGCAGAAATCGAAATGGACCTCACCGCCTTGGAAGTGACCAACCTGCGTGTGCTTTCGGACGTGAAGAACCAGTCTGATTTGACCTTTGCCGGCATGTTGAAAATCCGGGGTTCCGACTTGAACCAGAAACTCACGCGGCTGATCATGGAAGCGGTCGGCCCGGCGGCAGCGGTTGAGCAGCAGGACCTGGTTCTGCATGGCCGTAACGAACCACCGCTTGGGCCCGACTACGCGGGTGGGGCGGCGCCGTCGTATTTGAACAACCGCAAGCTCTCGATTTTTGGCGGCTCGAACGAAATCCAGCGAACCATCATCGCCAAGGCCATGCTCACGGCCTGAATGCCGGCGACAAGCGTCGCTGGACCCGGGCTGTAACGACAAAAAGAACAAAGAAACGAGGGAGGAGAGCGTGGATTTTTCGCTCAGCGAAGAGCAGCGCATGCTGCAGGAGACAGTCGGCAAATTTGTCGCTGACCGTTACAGCCTGGATCAACGCAAAGGCTACATGGCGCTTGCCGAAGGCCACGATCAGGGTGTGGCGAGTGAGCTGACAGAATTAGGGCTCAACCTCGTGCAAATCCCCGAAGATCAAGGCGGTCTGGGCGGTGATGCCTTCGACGCTATGGTCGTGGGGGAGGCGCTGGGGCCAGGCTTGGTGCTCGAACCCGTTATGGAGGTCATGACCGCTGTTGCGGCGCTGGCTGGGGGGCGTCCCGACATTCTTGAAGACAGTAACAGCCACACCCTAGGCCTCTATGAACGTGGCCAACGCTATGCTTTGACGGCGGCAGGTACACAGGTTGAGGGCGGCAAGATTACCGGCGCGAAAACGCTGGTGCCCAACACCGCCGGCGCAACCCACGCGCTGGTCAGCGCGAGCGAAGGCGGGCAATTGGGCCTGTACCGCGTGGCTATGTCAGATGAGGCTGTGACCCTGTTCAACTACCCGCTGCAAGACGGACGCCCCTTCGCCGATCTGCAGTTTGACGGCGCAGCGGCAGAACGGATTGACGGCGTGGGACTGGCCGAAATCGAAGCCGCCGTTGCGCGGCTGACCATCGCTGAATGCGCCGTTGCCGTTGGCGCGATGCAGGCGGCCTTGGACATGACCAAAGAATACCTGAGCGTCCGCAAGCAATTCGGACGGCCTCTGGCCGCGTTTCAGGAACTGCAATTCCGGCTGGTCGATATGAACATGGAAGTGCAGGACGCGCGCTCTATGGCAATCTGGGCGGCCAATCAAGCAAACCTGACTACGGGGGAAGCCCTGCTCCGCGCAGCATCCATGGCCAAGGCAAAGATTGGCAAGGCGGCGACCTACGTCGCTGAAGACAGCATCCAGCTTCATGGTGGTATGGGCATGACTCTCGAATACGGCATCGGGGCTTTTGCCAAGTATCTGATCACCTTTAATCTGCTGCACGGTGATGTTGACTATCACATGGGCCGTTCCATGCGCCTGTCGGCTTAAGACTGCTGAACCTTCTTGGTTGGCGCAAAAAAAAG
>PAFB01000131.1 GCA_002700865.1 Rhodospirillaceae bacterium | reverse complement strand
TGGCGCGGACTGCATTCTGCTGATCATGGCCTGCCTTTCAGACCAGCAGGCAGCGGAGCTGGAGGCTGCGGCCTTTGAGCTTGAGCTTGATGTGTTGCTGGAGGTGCATGATGCCGAGGAACTGGAACGCGCGCACCGGCTGAAGTCTCCTTTGCTGGGGATCAACAATCGCAATCTGAAGACCCTTGAAATCTCGCTCGATGTTGGCGAGGGGTTGGCGGCGCGGATTGAGCCCGGGCGCATGTTTGTTGCAGAGAGCGGGCTGTACAGCCATGACGACTTGCTGCGCATGGCTCAAGCCGGGGCACAGGCCTACCTGATCGGCGAAAGTCTGATGCGGCAGGATGACGTTACCGCCGCGACAAAGACCATCCTCGGGCAGGCCGACTGACATGAGTGACGACTTTTCCCACTTCGATGACACCGGCAACGCTCACATGGTTGACGTGGGCGACAAAGCGGTGACAAAGCGGGAAGCTGTCGCCGAAGGACGGTTGATCTGCGCACCGGAAACGCTGGCTTTGATCGTTTCGGGCGGCGTGAAGAAAGGCGACGTTTTCTCCGTCGCCCGGCTAGCAGGCATCATGGGTGCCAAGCACACCGCTACCCTCATCCCCCTGTGCCATCCCTTGCCGCTCTCGCACGTGTCGGTGGAGCTTTGGGCCGATGAGTCAGCCAGCGCTGTCGGCATCCGCGCGACTTGCCGAACGGATGGCAAAACTGGCGTGGAAATGGAGGCGCTGACGGCAGTTTCGATCACGGCACTCACCGTCTATGACATGGTCAAAGCGGTGCAGAAGGACATGATCATCGACCGCGTGCACTTGGTCAAAAAGTCAGGTGGCAAGTCAGGGACTTTCTCCCAGCCAGGTTCCTGAAAATGGCGCGTGCTTGGCCCCTCCCCTGCTTTGGCATTACACTGTTGCCATGAAAGACTTCGACGCCGCTCTGGCCGACATTCTTAGCGCCACCCCAGGCCCCTTGGCAGCGGAACAGGTTGCGCTGCCCTATGCTCTGGGCAGGGTGACGGCCGAACCGCTGATTGCGCGACGGACCCAGCCGCCGCTGGATGTGTCGGCCATGGACGGCTACGCGGTTCGCGCGGCGGACCTGCCCGGAACCTTGCGCGTGAGCCGCGAGATCGCAGCGGGGGTCTATGATGACCGACCGTTGGAACCGGGTGAGGCCGTGCGGATTTTCACGGGCGCGCCGCTACCGCCCGGGTCGGACGCAATTGCGATTCAGGAAAACGCTGTCGAGGTTGAAGGGGGGGTGCGCTTTGACGATGCGCTTACCTCCGGTCGCTACGTAAGGCCCGCCGGTCTGGACTTTCATGCTGGCTCCGAACTGGTGCCAGCGGGGCGGGTAATCAGCCCGCGCGACATTGCCCTGATTGCGGGTGGTAACCATCCATGGATCAAAGTGCACCGCCGTCCTCGGGTGGCCGTTGTCGCCACGGGCGATGAAATCCGCGCGCCCGGGGAACCGCTGGGCCCGGCACAAATCGTCAGCTCCAACAACCTTGCTCTGGCTGCGTTCATTCGAGCACAGGGCGGGGAAGCTGTGGATTTTGGCACCATCGGTGACACCCTACCCGCTGTCGAAGCCGCGGCTGCTCAAATGCATGGTTTCGACATTGTTGTAACGACCGGTGGGGCGTCAGTGGGGAAGCATGATTTGGTCGCGCAGGGATTTGGCAACCAAGGGCTGGATTTGAGCTTCTGGAAAATCGCCATGCGACCCGGCAAACCTCTAATTTTTGGGCGGTTTTCCAGTGGATTGTTCCTTGGCTTGCCCGGAAATCCCGTCTCTTCACTGATCCTCGCTCTGCTGGTTTTGCGCCCCATGATGCGGCACATGATGGGGTTGCCGACGGATTTGCCGCGTGAACAGGCGACGCTTGCGCACGCGCTGCCAGCCAACGACCAACGCCGCGATTTCATCCGCGCCCGACGCCTGCCCGACGGGCGTATTGATGCCAGAGCGCCGCAAGACAGTTCCATGCTCTCTACCTTGCTCAGCGCCGATGTTCTGTTGGACCGCCCGGCCCATGACCCCGCCTTGCGCACGGGTGACGGCGTACAGGTCATCGACCTTCGTTCGCTCGGTGCCAGTTTTTAGCCTACTTTTGTGCTTGACGTGTTCTAAGAACACTATTAGAACATTTCCAGATCTTATCCGAGTTCTGAGATCGTTCGGGCTGTGTGCGTGATCTATTGCCCACACCTGCGTGCGACTTTGGAACAATCCGCGCACTAAAGGGAGGCGCGCATGCTGACTGAAAAGCAACGCACCCTGCTGGTTTTCATCCACGACTGCCTGAATGAGCGGGGGGTTTCCCCGTCTTTTGACGAGATGAAGGACGCGCTGAGTCTGAAATCAAAATCCGGCATTCATCGTCTGATCACCGCCTTGGAAGAGCGCGGCTTCCTCAAGCGTTTGCCGCATCGGGCACGCGCGCTGGAAGTCACTCGATTACCGGACGACATGCAGACACAGCAACCTGTCGCCAATCAACGATTCGCCGCGCTATCGCGTGAAAGCGAACCTCTTGCCGACGGCTTACGCCCTGCACCGCCTTGGCTGGAAAGCGTGACCTCTGGGCGGACACCCTCAGCAGCGGAGTTTGACGCTAACGCAGTGAGCAACGACGCTTTGGCTGCCGCAGGGCCGAACGTCGTGCGTGCTGATTTCGGTAAAGCCCGGGAAATGGCCGTGGCACAGGGTCGGGAAGTCTCACTGCCGCTCTATGGCAAAATCGCCGCTGGCATGCCGATTGAGGCGCTGGCAAACGAAAGCGAATACCTCGACGTTCCGACAACGCTGCTCGGCAATGGCCAATACTACGCCTTGCAGGTTGAGGGTGATTCCATGATCGAAGCCGGAATTCACGACGGAGATTACGTGATCATCGAGCGCGGCGACACCGCCCACAACGGCGATATTGTCGTGGCTCTGGTCGATAACTACGAAGTAACCCTGAAGCGACTGCGCAAGCGGTCAGGGACCGTGGCTCTCGAGCCCGCAAACGCGCGTTATGAAACCCGCATTTTCGGCCCTGATCGGGTCAAAGTGCAAGGTCGCTTGGCGGGGCTGGTGCGTCGGTACTGACATCTGGCAACCCCGGCTCTTTCAGTAACCAAATCACCTAACCTGAGGCCCAAGGCCTCCCATGCTGCTACCATGGCTAAAGCGCGACCCCCGAACGGGTGGGCGCGCTTTGCTGTTTCCAGCCAGCCTGATCCCATCACTTACTCAGAACTCAGCCCAAACCGCCCCACCGCGTCAGTCGCGGCAAACGGCCAGCCGGCGGCGAACTCCAGTAATCCGTTCCCTAGGCCAACACCGCCTGAAGGTGGCGAAGCGTCTTTTCCCGTCCAAAGGCAAAGGCGACTTCCGTAACGCCAGGCGAGGCCATCGCGCCGGTCAGCGCTGCTCTGAGGGGCTGAAATACCTTGCCGACTTTGAGGTCCTTCGCCTCGGCATAACCCATCATCGCAGCTTTGATGCTCTCTTCAGTCCACTGATCAACACCGGCCAACACCTCGGCCATGTCCGAAACCACCAAAAGCCCCTCCTCACTCAGGGCCTTTTGCGCCTTGTCCTCGATGTCGATGGGCGGTTCCTGCAGATAGTATTTCGCCATCGCACCAATATCGGCCAAGGTCTTGGCGCGATCGGCAACCGCCGGCATCCCCCGCTGCAACCGCGCAAGGCCTTCCTCATCAATATCGGCCCATCCCGCCGCTGCCATAAACGGTTGCGCGAGCTCCAGCAAGGTGGCGGGTGCGGCTTCCTTGAGATAGTGCGCATTCAGGGCCAGCATTTTGTCCATGTCCAGCCGTGAAGCACCTCGGTTTACATCCGCCAGATCGAACCACTCGATCGCTTGTTCGCGCGATATGATTTCGTCGTCCCCATGACTCCAGCCTAACCGCAGCAGGGCGTTGAAGACGGCCTCAACCAGATATCCTCGCTCCCGGTATTCCTCAACACCAACCGCACCATGTCGCTTTGAAAGCTTTGCGCCGTCGGCGCCATGGATCAACGGAATGTGCCCAAATGCTGGTAAGTCCCAGCCTGCCGCTGCATAAATTTGAGCCTGGCGAAACGCGTTGTTCAAGTGATCGTCGCCTCGGATAACGTGGGTCACGCCCATGTCGTGATCGTCAACGCAAACGGCCAGCATATAGGTCGGCGAACCATCCCCGCGCAGCAGGACAAAATCATCGATTTCACCGTTTTGGACCTCAACGCGTCCCTGAACTACGTCTTCGATTACCGTCGAACCATCCAGCGGCGTTCTTACACGGACAACAAAGGGCGCGCCCGCGGGGGCTTCACTGGGGTCACGGTCGCGCCAGCGACCATCATAGCCCGGATTCCGCCCCTCAGCTTTGGCTGTCTCGCGCATTTCGGCCAGTTCTTCGGGCGTTGCAAAGCACTTGTAAGCCTTCCCCTGCGCCAGCATCTCAGCGACAACCTCACGGTGCCTGTCCGCGCGCGTGCTCTGGAACACCGGCGGCTCGTCATGGTCCAGCCCCATCCACGCCAAACCATCAAGGATGGCATCAACAGCCCCTTGAGTTGAGCGTTCCTTGTCAGTATCTTCTATTCTAAGTAGATATTTACCGCCGTGATGTCGCGTAAACAGCCAATTGAACAGCGCCGTACGGACGCCGCCGATGTGCAGGTAACCAGTGGGGGAAGGAGCAAAACGTGTGACGACGCTCATGGTCATCTCCGGAATCCGAGGGTGGAAAAAAAGGCGTGGTCTGGGTCGTGTAGGGTTAAACCCCGTAGACTTCGGGCGGGTACACCCGAGGGGTACGAGGCTTATGACGCTAGGACCTAGCACGCGTTTAGCGCCGCAACCATGTCATTGACCGAAGAGGCGCCATTCGATGCCGGCTTCCCTCCATCGCCGCGCCGCCAGCGTCCGACACCCCCGTCCTGGCTGAAACCAGCGCTGACGCGGCAAGTTCGTCATCTCAACGACGCTGTGCCGTTGGCATTGGCCGGTGTGCTGGGTCTGGGCATTCTGCTTTACTTTGCCCTGCCCTTCGAACCGGGCCTGCCGCCTTCTTTGCTGCTGAGCGGTCTGGGCGTCCTGGTCGCAGCAACGCAGTTCTGGCGCAGTCGCCGACGCCGATGGTTGTCGCTTGTGCCCGCGGTGGTGTGTCTTGGCTTCGCAGCAACGGTCTGGCAGGCACAGGATCTGGGCGACCATATGCTGGAAGAGCCGGCTTACAACATCACCGTGACGGGCAAGGTCCAGAACATCCTGTGGCGCGCCGATGGTCCTCGTTTTATCCTGACTGCGCTGCAGTTCCCGACGGCGACTGCACCCGGAAACCTGCGCACGGTGCAAATCAAATGGCGCGGCAGCGAGCCGGATGCAGACGCCAGCCGTGCCCTGTTGGGGCAAACTGTCCAGTGGCAGCTCACCCTTTTGCCCGTGCGCGGGGCTATTGTGCCGGGTGGTTTTGATTTCCGGCGGCAGGCGTTTTTCAAGGGCCTGTCGGCTTATGGCTACAGCCTCGACGCCCCCCGCATTCTGGCGGAGGGACCGCGCCCGCGGACGGAAAGCTGGCGACAGACCATTCGCGCCCGGTTTGTCGAGCGGCTCAGCGGTGATACCGGCGGTCTGGCAACCGCGCTGGTCGTCGGCCTGCGTGGGGACCTGTCTGCCCGCGCTGAGGCGCAAATCCGCGCGGCCGGGCTGGCTCACATTCTGGCCATTTCAGGCCTCCACATCGGCATGGTAACCGGCGCGCTGTTCTTTTTGGTCCGTCTGCTTGGCGGTTGGTTGCCGCGATTAAGTTTGCGTTTTCCCACGCATCATTTTGCGGCTGTGGTCGGAGCGGTGCTGTACTTCACCATCTCCGGCGGTTCAGTACCGACCCAGCGCGCAACCATCGTCGTCGCCATCGCCATGTCCGCCATCCTGCTCTCCCGGCGTCCATTTTCGCTGCGCTCTGTCGGCCTCGCGGCCCTGCTGGTGTTAATGGTTCAGCCGTCATCTCTGGTGACAGCCTCGTTTCAGATGAGCTTCGCGGCTGTTGTTGGGCTGATTATCGCGTTTCGTTTTGCTGAGGTTCGCGCAGCGCGAGACGATCGAGCCCCCCGACGCGCGCTGAATTACGTGCTTGGTTTGTCGACCAGCAGCCTGATCGCCACTGCTGCGACTGGCGTTTTTGCCCTCTATCATTTCCAGCAACTCTCCCTGCTCGGAATCATTGCCAACGTCGTGGCTGTGCCGCTAACGGCGCTTTGGATCATGCCACTGCTGATGATCTCGGTGTTGCTCGTCCCGCTGGGTGCCGAGGGTCCGGTGCTGTGGCTTGCACAGTGGGGGCTTGAGGCGCTACTGGGGCTCGCGGCCCTGGTTTCGCGGTTTGATGCGGGTTTGTTGACCACCCGCGACTGGCCGCCGCTTTCCCTGTTTCTGGCGAGTTTTTCGCTCTGTGCGGGAGCGCTGCCGGTACGGCCCTTCACCGCGCTTACCGCCATACCTGCGGCCGCAGCCTTGGTGATTGCCATGCTGAGCCCGTTGCCGCTATCGGGGCGAGGATGTACTCGCGGCGCAGGGCCAAGCTCCCTTTATCGGCTTTGGAACCCGAGCGGGCAGTGTCTATGTTGCGCAGGGAAACGCCTTCGCCAGCGAGCAGTTGGCGCGATTCTACAACGCCACTGTGGTTCCCTGCGCCTTGGGGACTTGCGTGATTGAAGGAAACGGGGACGGGCCAGAAATCTGGTTATCCAGCAAGCCGCAAGTCAGCGGTTTTCTGTGCCAAACCAAACCGCAGGCCGCGGGCTTCACGCTCGCCGCAGCAGCGCGGGCGGCTTGCGATGGTAACGAGGTCGTGGACCTGCGCCAAATACCCCGAAACCAGCAGCGCGCCTTAACCATCAACAAGGACGGCCAGATCAATAGTTTTCAGTTCAAAAAAGGCAGGATTCAGAGATTTTGGACCATCGACCCCGAGCTCTGAAAGCCCAACTTACCACGCCCAAGAATGTGACCACATTCTGGCGAGACGTGTTTGCTTTTTGTGTTCTTTGACCGTAATACAGGCTCGAGACAGATGCAGACGATTGTATCCGGGCGCATAAGCTGACGACGACAGACAGCGATGCCGCCACCGAGCCATTCACCAACATGGCTCTCAAAGCCGACGGACCGGACCTATTCCCGACGACGGCCCAAACAAGCAGTCTGAACGGTCCCAGTCGAGGGATTGGGCCACCGCGCGGACGATAAAACAGGAACCTATGCCAATGACTGATGCGCCTCAGAAGACCTTCACGCTGACCAATGATCAAACCGGCGAAAGTACCAAACTGCCGATTCTGGATGGTAATGACGGCCCTTCGGTCATTGATGTGCGCAGGTTGTACGGTCAACTGGGGCACTTCACCTATGACCCGGGTTTTCGGGCGACGGGTTCCTGTGACTCCGCGCTCACCTACATCGACGGCGAGCAAGGTATCCTGCTTCACCGTGGCTATGCGATTGAAGATCTGGCGGCGCGTTCGGACTACATGGAAGTCTGTTATTTGCTGCTGCACGGTGAACTGCCAACCGGCGACCAAAAAACCCTGTTCGAAAGCACCATCACGCACCACACGATGGTCCATGATCAAATCAACAACTTCTTCCGCGGCTTCCGCCGAGACGCGCACCCGATGGCGATTATGTGTGGCGTGGTTGGCGCGCTGTCGGCGTTTTATCACGATCATACAGACGTTAACTCCGCCGAAGACCGCCTGATTTCAGCCCACCGCCTGATCGCCAAGATGCCAACGATTGCCGCCATGGCCTACAAGTACTCCTGCGGTCAGCCCTTCATGTACCCGCGTAACGATCTTGGCTATGCCGCGAACTTCCTGCATATGACCTTTGGCGTGCCTGCGGAGAGCAGCGAGCCTGATCCGATCTTGGCCCGTGCCATGGACAAGATCTTCATCTTGCACGCTGACCATGAGCAAAACGCCTCAACGTCCACAGTCCGTATCGCCGGCTCCTCCGGGGCCAACCCTTACGCTGTGATCGCCGCAGGGATCGCGTCGCTTTGGGGACCAGCGCACGGCGGCGCCAACGAAGCTGTTTTGTCCATGCTGGACGAAATCGGTGACAAATCTCGCATCAATGAATTCGTGAAAAAGGCGAAGGACCCGGACGACAGTTTCCGTCTGATGGGCTTTGGCCACCGGGTCTACAAGAACTTCGACCCACGCGCGAAGATCATGAAGGAAACCGCTGACGAAGTGCTCGACCTGATGGGCATGTCCGACCCTCGCCTGGAACTCGCGCGTGAGTTGGAGCGCATAGCGCTCGAGGACGACTATTTCGTGCAACGCAAGCTCTACCCGAACGTCGATTTCTATTCAGGCATCATTCTCAAGGCCATGGGCTTCCCAACCGAAATGTTCACGGTGTTGTTCGCCATGGCGCGGACTGTGGGATGGATCAGTCAGTGGAAAGAGATGATGGAGAACCCGGACGGCATTTTCCGCCCTCGCCAGCTCTACACCGGCCACAAGCACCGGCCTTTCGTGGATCTGCCGAAGCGCTAAGCCGCGCGGTATAGACAAAAACAAAGGGACGCCCAAACTGGCGTCCCTTTTTTTGTGCTTTTGTGGCGCGAGACCGTCCGTTAAGCCGCTACTGAAGCCGCTGCTTTCTTGCGGTCAGACTTCAGACGGTCGGCCACCAAGAACGCCAGTTCCAGCGACTGTGAGCCGTTCAAACGCGGGTCACAATGGGTGTGGTAACGGCTGGCGAGGTCTTCATCGGTGATCGCAGTTGCCCCACCGATGCATTCGGTCACGTCTTTGCCGGTCAGCTCAAAGTGAACGCCGCCTGGCACCGTGCCTTCAGCTTCGTGCACGTCAAAGAACCGCGAAATCTCGTTTTTGACGTTATCGAACGAGCGGGTTTTGAAGCCCGTCGAAGCCTTGTGCGTGTTGCCGTGCATGGGATCACAGGACCACAGCACTGAACGGCCCGCACCGTTCACTTTGCGCACGATTGCCGGCATGTGCTCCAGCACCTTGTCGGCGCCCATGCGGACGATCAACGTAATGCGACCCGCTTCGTTTGACGGGTTCAGGATCTCGGTCAGCTTGACGATTTCATCAGGATCCGAAGACGGGCCAACCTTGATACCAATTGGGTTTTCAACACCGCGCAGGAATTCAACATGCGCGTGATCCGGCTGGCGGGTCCGATCACCGATCCATAGCATGTGCGCAGACAGGCAGTAGGTCTGGTCGGTCAGGCTGTCCTGACGCGTCAGCGCCTCCTCATACCAGAGCAGCAGCGCTTCATGGGAGGTGTAGAAATCAACCTCGGCCAGCTGAGGCATGTGCGCGTCGAGGCCACAAGCTTTCATGAAACCGAGCGCTTCGTCGATTTCACGGGCGATGCCTTCGTAGTTTGCACCAGCGGGTGAGCCCGCAACAAAATCAAGGTTCCAACGGTGCACCTGCTCCAGCGAAGCAAAACCGCCTTGAGCAAAGGCGCGCAGCAGGTTCAGGGTCGCGGAAGCTTGGTTGTAGGCAGAGACCATTCGGCGCGGGTCGGGAACACGGCTCTCAGGGGTAAAGGCACCATCGTTGATGATGTCGCCGCGGTATGAAGGCAACTCCACCCCGTCCACGCTTTCTGTTGGCGCGGAGCGCGGCTTGGCAAACTGGCCGGCCATGCGACCCACTTTCACCACCGGCTTTTGCGCTGCAAAAGTCAGGGTCACGGCCATCTGCAACAGAACCTTGAAGGTGTCGCGGATATGATCGGCGGAGAACTCAGCAAAAGCCTCAGCGCAGTCACCACCTTGCAGCAGGAAAGCATCGCCGCGCGACGCTGCCGCTAAGCGGTCTTTCAGCGAGCGCACCTCACCGGCGAATACCAGCGGAGGCTGACGGCGCAAGTCGGCTTCGACGGTTTCCAACAAGGCCTGATCGTCGTAGGTCGGAACCTGAAGAATCGGCACGTTGCGCCAAGAACTTGGGGACCAAGGCTGAGCCATGGGGGGTCTCCTGCGAGCGTTGAGAATCAATGTGCAGGGATACAAGCCTCGCAAGCAGCAGAAAGCAACAGCCGAAACACTGCCCTCGGTGCTGATCTGATCCCCACTTGGCAATATTTGATGAGAAATTTTTGCGCCCCAAACGCTGTTTGAAGGCTGTTTGCAATGGAATTAAGGTAACCAAAGGCCTGCAAGGAGCGTCTATCTCAGCCAATTCGCGATTTAATTTCAGGTGAAACTCAAAATATCTGATTTTTTAGCGAGCGGATGCAGTAAATTACCAGTAATTCACCAAAAACTACGCGTCATTACTGCATTTTTCAGCAACCGCCTGTCCAACCCAACGACCCGTCGCCATACAGGCTTGCAACAGGTAACCGCCGGTGGGCGCTTCCCAATCCAGCATCTCGCCAGCCGCATAAACTCCCGGCATTGCATGGAGTTGCAGGCTAGAGTCGACTGCTTCCCAAGCAACGCCCCCATCGGACGATATCGCGCGCTCCAACCCAAAAGGCCGGTGCACGCGGATCGGAACTGACTTGACCGCTTGAGCGAGATCACCGGCGAAGCCCGGCCCCACCGCTTCGAAAAACAGCGCGCGCTCAACCGCTGACAGACCCAGCGCTTTACGCAGGCGGTTCGTGAGGCTGTCTTTTGGCTTGGCTTTGCTCAAGCGCTGCCTGACGGCCTGCAACGGTAAGTCGGGGACCAGATCCAGTCGCAAATCTTGCGGCCCCTCGGTCCTGATAGCGTCTCGCAAGGGCGCGCTCAGGGCATAGATTGCGCCGCCCTCCAGACCGCGTTTGGTAATCACGGCCTCAGCCCTCGCTTGATGTTTCTGAAAGTGAAAACCAGTGTTTTTCAGTGGCTTGCCTTCGTGGTCTTGCACCATCTTTTCTGACCAAACCACCTCAAACCCGCAGTTACTCGGCTCAAAGGGTGATAGCGCAACACCGCGTTCGGCCAGTGCTGTTTTCCATGCACCGGTGGACCCCAGCCGCGGCCAAGTGGCTCCGCCCAACGCCAGGACGGTCGCCGAAGCCTGAAACGCCAGTCGCTCACCACCGCCCAACTCGAAGGTCAGGGCACCAGCCTCATCCCAGCCGGTCCAACGATGTCGATTGCGCAGTTCCACGCCCAGCCGGTCCAGCTTTGCAAGCCACGCGCGCAGCAGCGGTGACGCTTTGAAGCTATCGGGGAATACCCGCCCGCTGCTGCCAATAAACGTCGGCTCACCTAGGTCTCGACACCACTGGCGCAAATGATCGGGTGTAAATGCCTCAATCATGGGACGTAGGGCCGGAGCGTTTTCGCTATAGCGCGCGATGAAGGTATCGGCGGGTTCAGAGTGCGTGATGTTCAGCCCACCCAGACCGGCCATGAGCAGCTTTCGCCCCGGTGAGGGCATCTGCTCAAACACAACGACCGGCAAGCCTGAGGCCGCAACGACTTCAGCTGCGGCCAGACCTGCCGGCCCTGCGCCAATGATGGCAATAGGACGCATTTAGGCAGCGATGGAGAAAGCGTCTTCGTCCATGGCCATGATGGTTTCTTTGCCTGCGCCAATCATCTTGAACATCGCCTGTGCTTCGGGAAGCATGCGCTTGTAGAAGAAACGCGCCGTGTTGATTTTGGCTTCATAGAAGGCCGCCTCACCGCGTCCTTCCTTGAGTGCTGTCTTCGCCTTCAATGCCATTTCACACCACAGGTAAGCCAGAGCGGTAAGCGCGAACAAACGCAAATAATCAGAGGAAGCCGCCCCGACCTCTTCAGGGTCTTTCAGGCCATTCTGAGCAATCTGCCCTGTTGCCTGCTGCAACCAGCCAAAGCTTTTGGCCAGATCGCCAATAAACTCACCAGCGTCAGCATTGGTGGCATTGTCTTCGATGAAGGTTGAAACCGGGTGGAAGAAGGAGCGCAGGTAGCGGCCAAAGTGTGCGCCAAGCTTGCGACCGGCAAGGTCAAGCGCCTGAATGCCATTGGTGCCCTCATAAATCTGCGCGATCCGGGCGTCACGGACCAACTGCTCCATGCCCCATTCTTCGATATAGCCATGCCCGCCCATGGTCTGCACACCCAGATTGGCAGCCTCAGAACCAGCGTCGGTCATGTAGGACTTGATGATCGGCGTCATCAGTTGCACGAAATCGTCAGCCTGTTCCCGGACTTCCGGATCCGAATGCTTGATCGACTTGTCGATGTTCAACGCGATCCAAGCCGCCAGAGCCCGGCCGCCCTCGTTGTTTGCCTTCATCCGCAGGAGCATGCGGCGCACGTCGGGGTGCACGAGGATAGAGTCTGCGGGCTTGTCCGGGGACTTGGTCCCCGCAAGCGAGCGGCCCTGCCCCCGATCCTTGGCGTAGTCAAAGGCAGACTGGAAAGCGATCTCACCAATCCCAAGCCCCTGCATACCCACGCCCAGACGCGCTGCGTTCATCATGGTGAACATGGCCGCGAGGCCCTTGTTCGGCTGGCCAACCATCCAACCCACGGCGCCGTCAAAGAACAGCTGGCAGGTTGCATTGCCGTGAATGCCCATTTTTTCTTCGATGGCATTACAGCGCACGCCATTGCGCTGGCCGGGCTCATTCTCGGCTGTTGGAATGAATTTCGGCACCAGGAACAGGGATATACCCTTCACGCCTTCTGGCGCATCCGGCAGCTTGGCAAGGACGAGGTGAACGATGTTGTCTGTCAGGTCATGTTCGCCAGCAGAAATAAAGATTTTCTGACCGGAAATCGAGAACGACCCATCGCCTTGAGGTTCAGCCTTGGTTTTGATCAGGCCCAGATCCGTCCCGCAATGGGGTTCGGTCAGGCACATGGTGCCGGACCACTCACCTGTGTTCAGCTTGGGCAGATATTGATCCTTTTGCTCTTCAGAGCCGTGCAGGTAAATCGCGTTGTAACAGCCGTGCGAAAGGCCCGGATACATGCCGAAGGCCATGTTGGTCGAAACCACCATTTCCTGCACCATAAACTCAACCGTATGGGGCAAGCCCGTCCCGCCGTACTTGGGGTCGGTGGAAAGCGAGGTGAAGCCGTTTTCGCAGTATTTGTCGTAGGCCTCTTTGAACCCCTTTGGCGTACGCACCACGCCGTTTTCCAACGTGCAACCCTCACGATCACCGCTTTGGTTCAGCGGCAGCAACTCGTTCTTCATGAACTTTGCCGCTTCTTCGAGCATGGCGTTGATCAGGTCCGGGGAGGCGTCCTCGTAGCCTTCGTACGTGCTCAACTCCGATGCATCCCACAACTCATGCAGGACGAACTTCATGTCTTTTACGGGCGCGTTGTAAGCGTCTGTGATTGGCATTTAAGCCTCCCTTTGTTCGTTTGTTCGATCAGTTGGCTCTGTTCGGTTAGTTGCGCAGCGGCTTGTTGGTGCTCAGCATATGCTCCAGCCGCGCGAGGGTTTTCGGTTGCTTGGTCAGCGCAACGAAGTGCTTTTGCTCCAACTTCAGCAAGTCGCGTTCAGTTAATTCCTCGGTGACATCCGTGTCACCACCTGTCAGCACCATTGCGACTTCACGCCCCACATGGACATCGTAGTCCGATGCCATGCCTTTCATATGAAAGTCGTGCAGCGCCAAATCGACAGCGGCTCGCCCCGTGGCACCGGGCAGACGGAAGGTTTCTTCTTCCGGCGGCTCGTAGCCCTCCAGCAGGCCCAGCGCCCGCTGCTTGGCGTCAAACAGGACCCGTTCCTTGTTGAAGGTGATGGTGTCCTGTTCATTGATGATCAGGAAATCGCGCTGTGCTTCCATGGCGGACTTGGCGACCTGTGCCGTGCCGATCAACTCAAAGGCCTTGACCAGTGCCGGCATGGGCCCCCGTGCGGCGCGCTTGTTGCCAAGGTGACGGCGAACCATCTCCTTACAACCGCCCCAGCCGGGCATCACGCCAACGCCAACCTCAACCAGACCGGCATAGGTTTCCGCGTGCGCCTGCACCGCGTCCGAGTGCATCAGGATTTCACAGCCACCACCGACAGCAATCCCGGACGGCGCCGACACCACGGGGAACTTGCCGAAGCGCAGCTTCATGTAGGCATCCTGCCCGTTTTTGATTCCCGCCTGAATCTGTGGCCAGGCGGCGATATTCGCGCCGAAAAGCATGACGCCGATGTTGGCCCCCACGGAGAAGTTCTTGCCTTCATTGTGGATGACCAGCGCCTTGTAGTCGTCGCCCTTTTCAATCGTCGCTATGGTTTTGTTCAGCATCGCCATGATGCCGTCGTCGAGCGAATTGGCCATGCTGGTAAACTCAAAACACAGCACACCATCACCCAGATCCCAAACTGAAGCCGAGCTGTTCCTCATCACCGGCTCAGCACGCAGTTTAATGTCAGACAGCAGCAGCACGCCGTCCGGGCGGACGACTTTGGCGAAGGAGCCGTCAGCGAGCATGTAGGAGCGCTCACCGTTTTCGATCTTGTAGAATGAGCCAGCGCCAACCACGTCGAGCAGCGCCGGCACTGGGCGGCCTTCCTCGCGCAGCTTATCTGCGATCCACTGCGGTCCGACCTCGTCGATCAGTTCAAACGGGCCCCACTTGAAGCCGTAGCCGGTCTTCATTGCCTCATCGACATCAAAAATGGAGTTGGCAATGTCGAGTGCATGGTCTGCGGCGTAGACGAAGTATTTGGACATATAGGACCACGCCGCCTCAGCGAGCTTGTCTCCCGCCTCAAAGACCGCGCGTGCGCCCTTTTTCGAGACGTCCAACGCCGCGCCCTTGGCCTTTTCCACCGCGCGGTATTGGCCGGTGCTGAGGTCTTTAACTTCCTTGACCCGCCTGCCGTCGATTTTGGTCAGCCGATACCAGCCGCCCTTGCCTTTGCGGCCTGTGTACCCTTCAGCGATCATCTCGCCCAGCAACTTGGAATCGCGATATTCCTCGCGGAACATGTCGCCCTGATTGACGTTGTCATACAGCGACTTTGACACGTACGGCCCCAAGTCCAGACCGACCAGATCCATCAACTTGAAGATACCCGTGGACGGGATGCCAAAGTGCCGACCAGCCAAGGCATCAGATTCCTCAATCGTCAGGCCATAGTCTTCGGCAGCGTTGGTAGCGACCTGAATCCACAGCGTCCCCAGCCGGTTTCCGATGAAGCCCGGCGTGTCCTTACAGTCGATAACCTTCTTCCCCAGCGCCACATCGCACACCTGCCGCAGGGCTTCACGAACGCTTAGGTCAGTTGCCTCAGTCGTCACCAGTTCCAACAGCTGCATATACCGCGGCGGGTTGAAAAAGTGCGTGATTGCAAACCGCTCCGCCCGCGCTTTTTCCATACCATCGGTGAGGATCGACAGCGGGATGGTGGACGTGTTGGACGTGATGATGGCTTCGGGCTTGGCGACAGCGGCGAGCCGGCGGTAGAGGTCCTGCTTGATGTCTGCGCGCTCGATGATGACTTCGATGATCCAGTCAACGTCGGCAAGACGGTCCATATGGTCTTCGAGGTTACCCGGCGTCACATACTTGGCGCGTGACTTGTGCATGAAGGGCGCGGGGTCCGTCTTCAGGGCCTTTTTGATAGCGTCCTTGGCGACCGCATCGCGGTCCGTCGCGCCGTCTGGCACGATATCGAGCAGATCAACTTTGAACCCGGCATTGGCGCACTGTGCGGCAATGCCCATGCCCATAACGCCGGACCCGATGACGGCGATTTTCTTGATTTCAGTCATGGTCTTTTCCTGTGCGTCCGGGCCTAAGCTGCTTCCATGATGGTGGTGATGCCCTGACCACCGCCGATGCATTGCGTGGAGAGCGCGTATTTTTTGCCCTCGCGCTTCAGCAGAGCCGCTGCTTTGCCCGTGATCCGGGCACCGGTCGCGCCCAGAGGATGACCAAGCGCAATCGCGCCTCCGTCCAGGTTCACGCGGGAAACATCCATGCCGAGATCATTGATGCAGGCCATGGATTGCGAGGCAAAGGCTTCGTTGATTTCAATAATGTCGATATCGTTGATCTCCAGCCCCGCCCGCTTGAGCGCCTTGCGGGTCGCGCCAATGGGGCCCAGACCCATGACATCGGGATCACAGCCATTGATCGCCATGGACTTGATCACAGCCAGCGGCGTGAGGTTGTGCTCGCGCGCATATTCAGCCGAGCACACCAGCGTCGCCGCTGCGCCATCGGTCAGAGGCGAAGACGTGCCTGCAGTGACCGTGCCTGTCGCGGAAAATGCCGGCTTGAGCCCGGCCAGACCTTCAAGGTTGGTATCCGGGCGAATGCAGCCATCGGTATCCACGCCGTCGACGGAAACGATCTCGTCTTTGAAGTTGCCAGCCGCTTGGGCCGCAGCAGCTTTCTTGTGCGATTCAACGGCGAAGGCTTCCTGACTTTCACGGGTCATCTGGTAGCGTTCAGCCACGTTTTCAGCCGTTTCGCCCATACCCATGTAAACCCCATAGACGTCCTGCATCAGTTGTGGGTTTGGCATCGGGTTAAAGCCGCCCATTGGAACCCGTGTCATTGACTCGACACCCGCCGCGACAAAGGCATCACCCGCGCCCATGGCAATCTGCCCCGCTGCATAATGGATGGCCGACATCGATGAACCGCACCAGCGGTTGATGGTCGCGCCGCCAACCTCTTTGGGTAGACCAGCACGCAGGGCAACAAGCCGCCCCATCAGCAGCCCTTGTTCGCCTTCGGGGGTTGCGTTGCCCAGAATCACGTCTTCGATGGTGGACGGGTCCACGTCTGCGCGGTCAACAACCGCTTTGACGACCGCTGCTGCCATATCGTCAGGACGAGTCTTGATCAGCGCGCCCTTGTGCGCAGGGTGAAAGGCAGAGCGCGAGTACTGCGCAATAACGATCTGGGTCATTTCTGGGGTCCTTTGTCAGAAGCAGAGGTCTTGGAAGACGGGTGTCAAAAAACAGGGGTGTGGGTACGGTGTCGTTCGAACGTGGCCCGGTGTGGGCCACGCCTTTAAAGCGCTGTGCCGGATCGGATCAGGCTGCGTAGATATCGCGGATTTCCCGCTTGAGGATCTTGCCCACCTGACTCTTGGGCAGCTCGTCCATGAATTCGATCCGTTCCGGCATCATGTAATCGACAATCTTGCCGCGCAGGAAGGCTGAGATATCGTCCGCAGTGGCGGCACCGCCTTCGTGCAGGACGACCGCCGCGAGGATCACTTCACCCCGCTTGCTGTCAGGAACCCCACAGATGGCGCACTCAGCAACGGCTTCGTGGCTGAACAGGATTTCTTCAATGTCCCGCGGGTACACGTTGTAACCGTTGTTGGTAACAATCATGTCCTTCTTACGGTCCACGATGTAGGTGTAGCCGTCTTCATCCATCACGCCGATATCACCGGTCAGGAAGCGCCCGTTTTGCAGGCTTTCCGCTGTGGCTTCTGGACGCGCCCAGTAGCCTTGCATGACCTGCGGCCCTGAAATCGCAATCTCGCCCCGCTCACCCATGGGCATGATCTTTGAACTGTCGTTCTCGTCGACGATTTCGATGACCGTGTTGGGCACGGGCAGGCCAATTGAGTTGATTTTGTCGTTAAGCAGCCGTGGAGCCTCGCCGACAGGGTTGGCGGTGGCGATCGGTGAGGTTTCAGACAGGCCGTATCCCTCGGTTACTGAACAGGGAGCGTATTTCTCGAAGTTTGTTTTGATTTCGTAGGGCATGGCAGCGCCACCGGAGACGCAATATTTCAGCGCATCGAGCTTAATCTTGCCAGACTGTACATCAGGGTGATTAGCCAGCGCGTTGAACATGGCCGGAACACCCGCAAAGATGGTTGCGCCGGATCCGATGGCTTTGGCGGCGTTGTCTTTATCAAAGTTCGGTTGCATCACCATTTCGCCGCCACGCTTGGCCATGTAATTCATGCAAATGGTCATCGCGAAAACGTGGAACAGCGGCAGCACCGTCAGAATCTTTTCCTGCCCATCCTGAATGCCCGGAAACCAGCGTCCAGCCTGCTGACAGTTGATGAAGATATTCTCGTGGGTCAGCGTCGCTGCCTTGGGCAGACCGGTTGTGCCGCCGGTAAACTGCAAGGCCGCGACGTCTGTTGGGTCCAAATCTGCAAGCTTGTAGGCCGAGCCGTGGCTCATCACCTCTTTGTACGTCGAAATCCCGGGACCGCTGATCCCTTTGACCAGGTCTTTCCCCCGCAGCAGAGGGAACAGGATCGACTTCAGACCCGACAGTGACCCGGCAAAGGGGCAGATAATCAGGTTTTGCAGGCTACCACCATTGGCGCGCGACTTCTCAAAAACCGGCCCGACGTTGGGGTAAACGGCCTGCAAATCCGTCGTAACAATGATTTTGACGCCGGCTTGTTCGGTCAGCTTCTCAACTTGATCGGCTGGATAGGTCGGGTTGAAGTTGACCACGATCCCGCCGAGCTTGCAGATGGCATAGTAGAAAACGGGGAAATAGATACAGTTCGGCAGAAACAGACCAATGCGATCACCCTTCTCAACGCCCATCTGCTGCAGCCCTGCCGCCGCCTGGTCCACCAGCGCGTCCGTCGCCGCGTAGCTCAGCCGGTTGCCGAGGAATTCCATAAACGGACGATCACCGAACTTGGCAACAGCCTCATCCCAAAGCTGCGGCAAGGTACCGGTTTCAATGTCCATATTCCAATCGAGATAGCTCGGGTACTTCCCAAGCCACGGGTGCTGAGCGCTTGCTTTAGCCACGGTTTCCCTCCCAGAAAACGCTAAACCTAATTTCTATGGTGAAATCTACGTTTTACCAAGGGGCGGGTCAAGGGGCCGAGGGTTTATGAGTCCTTGTTTTTGGGCATTGACCTTTGGCGCCTGCGTCTTGGATAAGAAAGCCTGTCTCGGTTACATTTCCTGAGCGAT
>PAFB01000130.1 GCA_002700865.1 Rhodospirillaceae bacterium | reverse complement strand
TTTGACGTGTTCGTCATGGGTGACGGCATGATCGGTGACTCCATTGCAGCAGCAATCGGCACCGACTTTGACGGTTCCTACGGTACTGTTCCTGGCTCCACCTCCGAAGGTGCAATGGCTTGGATCAACGACGTTTCCGGTGATGGCGTAGACGGTTCCGCACCGTTCACCGCTGAGTCCTACGACGCCGCTGCTCTGCTCGTTATGGCGATGCAAGCTGCTGGTTCTTCCGACCGTGACGCTATCGCTGCACAGGTTCTGAACGTGTCCAACGCTCCTGGCGAGAAGATCTACCCCGGTCAGATCGGCAAGGCTCTTCGCATCATCTCCAAAGGTGGCGAAGTTGACTACGAAGGCGCGTCCAACGTGAACCTGATTGGTCCTGGCGAAGCTGCTGGTTCCTACATCTACAAGGTTGTTGAAGGTGGCGTGTTCACCGACAAAGAAATCCGCTAATCCAAAGCGGCCTCGCCTCGGGTCCTTAAAGAACTGAGGCGACCTACTGATAAACCGGCGCAAGGGCAGGCCCCTGCGCCGGTTTTTTTGTGCCGCGGTGAGCGGATGCTGGCGTTTCTTGCGGAGTCAGTCTCAGGCCAGGCGAGAGATCACCGGCATGTCGCGCCGGTATGACCACAGCACGAAGGTGGACAGCAGGCCCAGCACGATGGCTGGCCGCGCCGAGGCCGCGCCCAGTACGAACAAGTGAGACAGAACCGCACCCACCATCGTCGCGCCCAGCAGCGCTGCACCATATCCCTGTCGCTTGGGCACCCACAGCAGAATGGCACCGCCGACTTCGATGACGCCGGTGAGGTAGCGGAACCATTGGCCCAGACCGATGGTGTCATAGGTCTCCACCATCATGGGCACGCCCAGCAACTTGGCTGAGCCGGCGGCGACAAAGGCGAGGGTGAGGAGAGCTTTAACGACGATAATTGCGATGCGCATGGTGTTCATTCCGTAGCAATGTCTTGAATGACCACTCAGATGGCATGCGGCTTTATGCAGCGAAATGACCGAAAACGCGCAGGATGTGCGCGAATATTTATCATTTACCAGACCGAGGCACACCGACGAAAAGAGGGCCAAAGCGGCGTCTTCCGCTTTGGCCCTCCGTTGTGGCTTGGCGCTGTCTTTTGCCTCCGCTCCGACCCGAGCGAGGGTTGGCGCGGTTTAGTGGGTGCGGGCGGCACCCGCTTCCGGGATTAATCCACGCGGAGAGAACCGGAGCGCCAGAAGCAGGACCAGCCCCATCAGCAAGTAGCGGAAGTGTGGTGCTGCATTCTTGAGCCAATCGACCCCATCCTGAACCTTGAGGACGGCTTCGCCGAAGCTGATCAGCGCGACATCCAGGTAGGGCGTCAGCACCTTTTCCATATTCACCGAGATCCATTGCGCAGCGACTTCAGCCTCGATCCAGAAGAACCAGATCACAAACCCGCCCAGAACCGCGCCCAGGTTATTCCCTGAACCGCCAACAATCACCATCACCCAGATGAGGAAGGTGAAGCGTAGCGGTTGGTACGCGGTTGGGGTGAACTGGCCGTCAAGGGTGGTGAGCATGGCACCGGCAACACCCAGAATGGCGGCGCCCACGATGAACACCTCCCGATGGCGGCGAACGACGTTCTTGCCCATGGCAGAGGCGGCGACATCATTATCCCGGATTGCCCGCATCATCCGGCCCCAGGGCGAGTTCAGCGCTCGAATGGCGAGGAACAGGACGATGGCTAGGACGATCGAAAACAGGGCGGTAAAGCACAGCTTGACGAAGATCGAGGAGGCTTCGATGACCGCGATTTTGAAGTTCGCATCGGTGGGTGCCGTGCCGGTTAGCGTGCTGACCAGGTTTTGGAACCATTCAGCCTGCTGCAGGTTGGTTTCGCGGGGAACCGGTGAGCGCTTGAGGCTGGTGATGTTCTTCACGCCACGTGTCAGCCATTCCTCGTTCTTGGCAACGGCGACCACGATTTCAGAGATGCCGAGCGTGGCAATGGCGAGATAGTCTGCGCGCAGTCCAAGGGCGATCCGACCGATGATCCAGGCAACCCCCATACAGACGATCGCGGCGACGCCCCAACTGATCAGGATATTCAGGCCCAGACCGCCCAGATTGCCCGCTGAGGCGGCAGCGATGGCTTCAACGGCGGTGACACCGCCTTCAAAAACAGGTCGAATGGCGAAGTAACCGGCGACCAGCAGCGCAGCGGTTCCCCAGTTCTTCATCCAGGGCCGGCTGACGTAGCGCCGAAGCGCGTAAACCAGCCCGGCAAAGGCCGCGACCATAACGCCGGCCACCAGGATTCTCGCGCCGCCAGCCTCCCATCCCGCCATCACAGGCGGCTCGGAGATCAGAACGGCAACCATGCCGCCCACGGCGACAAAGGCCATGACCCCGGCATTAAAGAGGCCTGCGTAACCCCATTGCATGTTGAGGCCAACGGACATGACAGCGCTGATCAGACACAGGTTAAAGATGACCAGCATCACGGACCAGCCTTGGCCAAAGCCAACGGCGAGCAGCGCGAGGGCCATGGCGGAGAAAAGCAGGATAGGACGAAGCGACTGGCTCATGCTCGGATCACCTTTCCGCTAAACAGTCCCGTCGGTTTTATCAGCAAGACGGCAACAAGGATGATGAAGGAGACGGCGAATTTGTAGTCCACGGTCAGCAGTTGCATCAGCCCGGAAGGTTCGAGGTTCTCCGGCATGATGTATCGCAGGAACTTCTTGTAGGGGTAGGTCACCATGACCTCTGAGAAAGCCACCACGAACCCGCCAGCGATGGCTCCCAACGGATTGCCCACACCGCCCAGAATGGCGGCGGCAAAGATCGGCAGCAGCAGCTGGAAGTAGGTAAAGGGCTTGAACGACTTATCCAAGCCAAACAGCACACCGGCCAGCGTCGCAAGGCCGGCTGTGATGATCCAGGTGACCATGACGACGCGTTCAGGGTTGATGCCGGAGAGCAGCGCAAGGTCTTCATTGTCGGAGTAGGCCCGCATAGCCTTGCCCATCCGGGTCCGCTGCAGGAACCAGAACAGCGCTGCAACGGCCATGCCGGCGACGACGATGGTCAGGGCCTCCGTTGTTTTCAGCTTCAGGCCTTCATTCAGACCCGACCATTCTTTGAAATCGCGCGCCTTGATGATGAACTTCTGTCCATCATTGAAGCGCTGCTCGTTGGTGCCGATCATGAAGCGAACGACGGAGTTGGTGACGAACATCACCCCCACGGACGCAATGGTCAGGATCACTGGTGCAGAGCGTTTGACGCGGTAATGGCGATAAACAACGCGATCCATGCTGACCGCATACAGTGCTGTGACGGCTATGCCAAAAGGCAGGGCCAGCAGGGCGGTTGGCAGCAGGCCCAGGCTCAGGCCCATGCTCTTGAACAACCCGGTGAAGAAAATGGTGAACATGGTGCCAAAGGCCATGGTGTCACCGTGGGCGAAGTTGCCGAAACGAAGGATGCCATAAACCAGCGTCACACCCAGAGCACCGAGCGCAAGCTGTGCGCCATAGGAGGTGGCCGGGATGATCACGAAGTTGAGCATCAATACGAGGGCGTTGAGTAGATCGGTCATGTCTTAACCCCCCAAGAAAGATTTGCGGACATCCGGGTCAGCGAGAAGCGCTGCGCCCGTGTCGGTGTACTTATTTTCGCCCTGCACCAGAACATAGCCACGGTCGGCGATTTCCAGCGCCTGACGGGCGTTTTGCTCGACCATCAGAACGGCGATACCGGTCGCGCGGACTTCGAGGATGCGGTCGAACAGTTCGTCCATGACGATGGGCGATACACCCGCTGTCGGCTCATCGAGCATAAGCACGCTCGGCTTGGTCATCAGCGCGCGACCGACCGCGACCTGCTGGCGCTGCCCGCCTGACAGTTCACCGGCCAGCTGCCGCCGTTTCTCGCCCAGAATGGGAAAGAGGGAGAACACCTGTTCCATGGTTTCAGAAATATCGTCGCGACGCAGATAAGCGCCCATTTCCAGATTTTCCTGAACCGTCATTCCGGCAAAGACGTTGCTGGTCTGCGGGACAAAAGCCATTCCTTCGGAAACGCGGTCCTGCGGGCTGAGGTGAGTGATGTCCTTACCATCAAGCCGGACCGCGCCTTCACGCACTGTCAGCATGCCCAGCAAGGCCTTCATCGCCGTGGACTTACCCGCACCATTGGGGCCGACGATCACAGCGATCTCGCCCTTTTCCACGCCGACTGTACACCCGTGCAGAATATCCGCGCCGCCGTAACCGCCAAAGATGTTTTCGCCAGTCAAGAAGCTCATGCCGTGCCCTCCGCGCGCTGCTGCTCGGGGGTCTTGTGTTTCAGGCCCGTGCCAAGGTAGGCCTCGATGACCCGTTCATCCGACTTGACCTCTTCAGCCTTGCCTTCAGCGAGCACGGTTCCCTCCGCCATCACAATCACCGGATCACAGAGCCGGGAAATGAAGTCGATGTCGTGCTCAATCATACAGAAGGTGTAGCCGCGTTCCTTGTTCAGACGGATGATGGCATCGCCAATGTCTTTGAGTAGGGTACGGTTCACGCCAGCCCCGACCTCGTCGAGCAAGACTATTTTGGCATCAACCATCATGGTTCGCCCCAGTTCCAGCAATTTCTTCTGTCCACCAGACAGATTGCCAGCCAGTTCGTCGGCGACTTGGTTCAGGTTTAGGAAATCGATCACGTCTTTTGCGCGCGCCAGAATCTCCTGCTCCTGCTCCCGGATCTTACCCCGCTGAAACCACGCAGACATCAGCCCTTCACCGGCCTGATCCCCCGGCACCATCATCAGATTGTCAGTGACGGTCAGGGTGGAGAACTCGTGAGCGAGCTGGAAGGTCCGCATCAGGCCTTTTTCGTACAGCTCATGGGGTTGCAGCCCGGTGATGTCTTCGCCGTCGAGGAGAATCTTGCCTTCGGTGGGTGAGAGAGCCCCCGCGATGCAATTAAAGAGCGTTGTCTTTCCGGCGCCGTTTGGTCCGATCAACCCCGTGATCGAGCCTTCTGCAATTGTCAGCGTGGCATGATCGACAGCCTTCACCCCGCCGAAGTGCTTTGAGACGTTTTCCACCTGAATCATTGGTATTCCGCGTGTTACCGTAATTTGACGCCGTGCTTAGCACAGTGAACCCCCGTTGGCGCAAGGAATACGACCCCGAATCCCGATATGTCGTCACTATGGCGCGCAAACGAAAGATTCTTTCCGGTGACTTGGTGGTCTATTCCCCGTTCGACATCACCTGAATGCGAAGGCAGGATTCGTGAAACATCAAACGGAAGCCGTCATTATTGGTGGCGGCGTCATCGGCTGTTCGATTGCTTATCATCTGGCAAAGCTCGGGATGACCGAAGTGATGCTATTGGAGCGTCAGGAACTGACCAGCGGGTCTTCGTGGCATGCGGCAGGTGGCGTTCATGGTCTTCATGATACCAACAATATCGCACGCTTGCAGTACTACACCATGAACCTTTACCGGGAATTGGAGCAGGAGACGGGACAGTCTGTTGGATTTCACCAGACCGGATACCTCTATCTGGCACAGTCTGACGAGCGCGCGCACCAACTGCGGATCAGCGCGGCGAAGGCTCGCCAGTTTCAGGGTGTTGAGTTTCACGAAATTAGCCTCAAGGAAGCCGCGGAAAAGCATCCGTTTGTGAACTTCGATGGGATTCAGATGGCCGTTTGGGAATCTGAGAGTGGGCATGTTGACGTAAACGGCGTCACGCATGCTTACGCACAGGCCGCCCGCAACCGTGGCGTCACCATTGAGCGCTTTTGCCCGGTTCTGGAAACCAACCAGCGCGCGGACGGCGGCTGGGACGTGGTGACTGAAAAGGGTACGATTCAGACACGAGTTCTGGTCAACGCAGCGGGCTTGTGGGGCCGTGAAGTGGCGCGGTTGGCCGGGTTGGAACTGCCGCTGATGCCCATGGAGCACCAGTATTTCGTGACCGAAGAAGTGCCCGAAGTCGCCAATCTCGGTTTCGAGTTACCGGCGGTTGCTGACCGAGACGGTGAGTATTACCTGCGCCAGGAAGGCAAAGGCTTTCTCGTTGGCGCCTACGAGCGCGATGGCCGATACTGGTCGGAAAACGGAACCCCGCTGGACTTTGGTCACGAACTGCTCAACGACGACCTCGACAGGATTGCCGACAATGTCATGCGTGCTTGTGAGCGGCTGCCGATGTTGGGCGAGGCCGGGATCAAGCGCGTGATCAACGGCCCCATGATCTGGTCCCCTGATGCCGCCGTGCTGCTCGGCCCGGTACCGGAACTGTCCAATTACTACACCGCATGCGGCATTATTCCGGGCTTTTCTCAGTCTGGTGGCCTGGGACTCACACTGGCGCAGTGGATCATTGAGGGGGAGCCCGAATACGACATGTTCCCCTGGGACATGGCCCGCTATGGTGAATGGGCGGGCAAGGCCTTTACCAAGGCGCGGGCCATGGAAACCTACGGCACCCGCTTTTCCATCCACTTTCCCTTCGAAGAACGCCAATCCGGCCGCCCTGTCCGGACCCGTCCTGCTTACGACGCTCAGGCCGAGCTGGGCGCGGTGTTTGGGCTGAACTATGGGTGGGAGCATCCGCTTTGGTACGCACCAAAGGGTGTCGAGCGGGCGGAGACCTATGGCTTTGAGCGTCAGGACTGGTGGCAGCACGTCGGCGACGAATGCCGCGCCCTGCGTTCTGGCGTCGGTATCATCGATGTGTCCAACTTCGGTAAATACGAAATCAAAGGCGCGGGTGCGGCGCAGTGGCTCAACAAGATTGTGGCCAATCGCGTCCCCGTCGAAGTCGGCAAATCCTGTCTGACCCCGCTGCTGTCTGTGCGCGGTGGTATAGCGGGTGATTTCACGATCACTATGCTGGATGAAGAACACTTTCTGATGATTGGTTCAGGCATGGCCGAGCGCTATCATCGGCGCTATTTCAACGCGGTACCGCGCCCGGCAAGTGTCAGCTTTACCAGCATGACCCGCGGCTGGGCGGGTTTCAATGTTGCCGGTCCGTCTGCACGCGACCTACTGAGCCGACTGTCCAACGAAGACCTCAGCAACGAAAACTTCCGCTTCATGCGGTCACGGCAGATGACCGTCGCAGGTTTGAACGCCAAGGTGCTTCGGGTGAGTTTCACGGGTGACTTGGGGTATGAAATCTATGTCTCTGAAGACGATCAGGTCGCCCTTTACCGTGCTCTTCTGGACGCGGGGCAGGCGCTCAACGTGCGTCCTGTCGGGTCGCGCGCGCTGATGAGTTTGCGGTTGGAAAAGGGCTATGGGTCGTGGGGGCGCGAATATTCGCCAGAATACTGGCCACAGGAGGTCGGTCTCGATCGTTTGATTAAACTGGACAAGGAAGAAGACTTCCTGGGCAAGCAGGCTTACATCGAGCTGAAGGACCGCGCTCCCCGTGAGCAGCTGGTCATTCTGAGCGTCGACACCCCCCACAACGCGGACCCCGTCGGTGGCGAGCCGATTTTTTCCAAAAGCGGGGATTATATCGGGCGGGTCAGTTCGGGCGGCTATTCCTACACGACCGAACAAGGTTTGGCTCTTGGCTTCCTCAAAGCACCGTTTTGCGAGCCGGGCAGCGAAGTCGATGTCGCAGCGCTTGGTATACCGCACGCCGCGCGCGTTCTGGGCGAAGCCCCGTTCGACCCTGCTGGTATGCGGCTGAGGAGCTGATCTTATGTCCTACCCCGGTGACCGCGCTCCATCGCTTTCGCTTGCTGATTTCCAAGACGGATTGCGCCGACCGGTTGCTCGGGATGAAGTCGCGTCCTTTCAGCCGTCACCGGAAATCCAGCGTCTTGATATCCGGTTCGACATTGGGAAGCTGCGCCAAGCCCTGCGTGAAGTGGAGCGGCGTAAGGGGTTTTCAGATGACGTATGGGGCGCCATTCCCCTGACCCAGCGGCCCGGGCATCAGGGGCCCTGGTCGCAAAGCGATCTTTCCGGGCTCTATCACATGCGGGCCGATGAGCGGTATCAGGAGGAAGCCTTTGAAGACCCGGTGGACGAAGCTCAATTCAGCGAATTCGTCCCTGACCTCGCAGACACCTACTTCGCTGAAGTCCATTCCACGCTGAGCCAATATATGAAGATCGGGCGCATGAGGATTCTGCGGAAGGTCTCTTATAACGCCAATTCCTGGCACCGCGATCCAGAGCCTCGGCTCCACATTCCAATCGTAACCAATCCCGGCAGTTTGTTCATCGTGAACAACCATTGCACGCACTTACCCGCCGACGGCCACGTCTACTTTACCGACACCCGAGGCTACCATACGGCTGTAAACGGGGGACTTGCGCCGCGGGTGCACATCGTTGCGGCCTTGCCTGAGGGACGGGTCTAAGCCCTCTTCTCCAGTCACGCCGAACTAACGGCTCTGTGATTGGTATGACCATTTCGTCGCAGTGGTAATACCAAAATCCCTTCTAGGTGAAGATTTGCGTGCCGCACCTCCGCGGCATTCAGGATCGATCCGCCACACCTATAAAGGGAGATTACCCACCATGAAAAAGCTCTTTGTTACTGCTGCCTTTGCCGTTGCAACTTTGTCCTTTGGCGCCGTGAACACCGCCGCCGCCACCGATATGAAAGCCGACATCGTCGATACGGCGGTCGAAGCCGGCGCTTTCAACACGCTTGTTGCGGCTGTGCAGGCTGCTGGTCTGGTCGACGTCTTGAAGTCCGATGGCCCGTTCACAGTGTTCGCGCCAACCGATGACGCCTTTGCCGCCCTGCCTGAAGGCACGGTTGAAAGCCTGCTGGCTGAAGAAGGTCTGGGCACTCTGACTTCGATCCTCACCTACCATGTCGTACCGGGTAAAGTGATGTCCACGGACTTGATCGGGCAGGCACTCGAAGCGGAAACAGCGTCTGGCATGATGATTTCCATCGACGCGACAGGCGAAGCCGTGATTGTCGGTGACGCAACGGTCGTTGCCGCTGATATCGAAACCTCTAACGGTGTGATCCACGTCATCGACGCCGTGATCCTGCCGCCGTCCAACTAAGGGCGAACCAGTCTGCGACAGGGGCCTTGAGGCGTCAGTTCCCGGACTCAGTTCACAGGACGATCCATGGCCCGGTCTACCAGCCGGGCCATATCCTGGATCCGCACGCCGATATCGATATCCCCGCGGTTCATCATATCGACCAGAAATGGTCCCGTCTTGCGCCGGATATTGCGCAGCCAGTCATTGTCGGCACAGACCCGCTCCGCAAAGCCAAACCAACGTTCCGTTCCGTAGTCGAAGTACAGCCCGTGCGCCCCCGGTCCTGATCGCCCGGTGATGGTAAAGACCGCCTCGGAGTCTTTGAGCTGGAACCCTGTGGGTGAGCTGAAGTAGCTGTAGCCGCCAAACACCCGCCCGCCGTAGGGACTGCTCACGCCATCGAGCGGCAGCATCACATCCACGATCATCAACTGCCCCAGTGCATCAAACTGTAGGTTCACTTCATGCCGGTCGTCCCGATACGTGATGACAGCATCTTTGAGCGAGCAGGTTCCGGACTGGCTGTAAAACCCCGGTGGCGGTCGATCATTGGAGACCTGCGCCAACCCCGCAGGTGCGCCACCCCACAGCGCGACTTGCGCGAGAATCAGGATAAATGCGCCACGAACAGCCATAAATCGCTCCACCCGTATGTGTTGAATGTTATGCGAGTCTTATAGCTTAAACGACTGACCATAGACAGGCCCCCATCGCCGTCCTATCTAGCGACTAAACCTTACTCTTGGAAAATGGGGAAAGCGGCACGATGGCCAGCTATCAGTACGTCTATGTCATGAAAGGCCTGCGGAAGATGTTCCCGGGCGGCAAAGAAGTCCTCAAGAACGTGTACCTGAGCTTTTTGCCCGGCGCGAAGATCGGCGTTGTGGGCCTGAACGGTTCGGGTAAATCCACCCTGATGAAAATCATGGCAGGCCTCGACGCCGAATACGACGGCGAAGCCTGGGCCGCCGATGGCGCAAAGGTGGGCTATCTGCCACAGGAGCCGCAGCTCGACACAAGCCTGACGGTGGGGGAGAACGTCATGATGGCCATGGCGGAGACCAAAGCCGTCCTCGACCGCTTCAACGAAGTCGTCGCGCTGACCGCCGATCCGGACACCGACGACGACACCATGAACGACCTTTACATGGAAATGGGCGAGTTGCAGGAGAAGATCGACGCGGCCGACGGCTGGGACCTCGACCGGACGCTCGAAATCGCCATGGACGCGCTGCGCTGCCCGCCGGCGGACTCGTCCGTCGATAACCTGTCTGGCGGTGAGAAGCGCCGGGTGGCGCTGTGCCGCCTGCTGCTGTCCAAGCCCGACCTGCTGCTGCTTGACGAACCGACCAACCACCTCGACGCCGAGTCCGTCGCGTGGCTGGAGCGGTTTTTGGACGAGTACCCCGGCACCGTGGTCTGCGTGACCCACGACCGTTACTTCCTCGATAACATCGCCGGCTGGATTCTGGAGATGGACCGCGGCGAGTGTATCCCGTTTGAGGGCAATTACTCCGCTTGGCTGGAGCAAAAGCAAAAGCGCCTGATGCAGGAGGCCAAGGCCGAGAACGACAAGGAGAAATACCTCGCCCGCGAGCTCGACTGGGTCCGCCAGGGGGCCAAGGGCCGGCAGGCCAAGTCCAAGGCCCGCATCCAGCAGTACGAAGAGCTGGCCAACGAAGCCTCACGCGAGAAATACGAACCCGGCACCATCGCCATCCCAACAGCCGAACGGCTGGGCAATCTGGTGTTGGAGGTCGAGGGCGTGAACAAGGCCTTTGGCGAGGACGTGCTGATCGACGACCTGTCCTTCCGCGTCCCGCCCGGCGCTATCGTCGGCATCGTCGGCCCCAATGGCGCGGGCAAGTCCACCCTGTTCAAAATGATCACTGGCCAGGAAACCCCTGACAGCGGTTCGATCCGCGTGGGGGAGACCGTGTCGCTGGGCTATGTTGACCAGAGCCGCGACCACCTCAACGACAAGAACTCAGTCTGGCAGGAAGTCTCCGACGGGCTGGACATGATTGACGTAGGCAAGACCCAGATGCCCTCGCGCGCTTACGTCGGCGCGTTCAACTTCAAGGGCGGGGATCAGCAGAAGGCCGTGGGCAAACTCTCAGGCGGGGAGCGCAACCGCGTGCATCTGGCCAAAATGCTCAAGACCGGCGCGAACTTCATCATGCTCGATGAGCCGACCAACGACCTCGACGTTGACACCCTGCGCTCGCTGGAAGAAGCACTGCAGAAGTTCGCCGGCTGCGCGATGATCATCAGCCACGACCGCTGGTTCCTCGACCGCCTCGCCACCCACATCCTCGCCTACGAGGGCGAAAGTCACGTGGAATGGTTCGAAGGCAACTACACTGACTACGAAGCCGACCGCAAACGCCGCCTGGGCACCGACGCCGACCAACCCACCCGCATCAAATACAAACGCCTGACACGGTAGCCGCCTCCGCCTGCGCGGGTGGCTGAGGGGAAGCGGCCCGGGCCCGGCGACGGGGCAGCGTCGCTTCCTACACGGATCCGGGCTCACGCTAAGGTATCAAGCAACTTTCCTCTTTACCTTTTAAAGATTCCTTATTAAGAGTCCCAGCAGATCCCCGCTTCCGGTGTTTCCGAGATCGCACACGACGAAACGCCTCAAGGCAGTGGACCAAGGATCAAGGATCAAGGGTAAGAGCTGGCCACCGTTTCCAATGGCCTTTCACTTCTCCGCCCGCAATTTAGTTCGAAAAGCGGCCCAGTTCTCCCCGGATTGGGCCGTTTTTTGTCAAATGACACGATCCCGACATATTGCGAGAAAATTTCCCGGCTCCTGCCACTAAGGGTGGCTATTATGCCACTAGAAACGCTGCACGAACGCAATAATCGCTAATTCTCCCGTCGACCAAAAAAGATTCTTTTAAAAGAGCATCAGAGACCACAACCCGGGGCTTGAGTTAGGTGCGGCCTGCTCAACCAAAAAACCCCACTCACAAAGTAACCGGTCTCTTGAATCTTTTTTGGAGAAGTGAAAATGAAAAAGTTCCTGATTGCGGGGTCCAGCCTGGCAGCCGTTGCTGCTGCGGGTTCCGTTGGCGCGGTCGATGTTACGCTCGGCGGTTCCATAGATATGGGGGTCGAATTCGGCCTCGGAAAAAACGAAGGCAATCTTTCCTTCGTTTCAGCCTACAATTCAGTAAGCCTGTCACTCAGCGCAGCCGGTACGACCGACCATGGCATCAAGTACGGCGCGGCGTTCAGCATTGGTACGGCGGCTGAGTTGGAATTTGACGCTTACGACACCAACGGTGCCGACGTCGCTGGCGGCAAGCACTTGATCAAGATGACTGTTGCCGGTGGGACTGACCTCGAAGGGGTGGTTTACAACGTGTCGGGTGGTCAGCAGATCAGCGCTGCCAATATTGTCGGCGTGAAAATCAACTCATCCTGGCACTCCGTCGACGCAACCAAAACCGCCCACGGCCTCAGCGTCCCCAGCGCCCTCGCCGCTAGCAATATGTGCAAAATTGCGGGCCGCGTGGCACAGCAAGCGGGCGTAATGTGGCTCGATTTTCAAACCTCTCTTGGCTTAACTAACATCAACGCTTATCGTGTAACGGGCAGCGGCGCTAGTTCTCGGATCATTGCGTCCGGCAGTACTCCTCAGATTGGAGGGTCGTACTCTCCCCCTGCCATTGGTGTTGTTACCCCTATCTTGTTTAAGCAAACTGATAACGGAGGTGCCTTGACCGGGAGAGGTGAAAGCATCGTATCAAGCGCATATTTGCCCGCTGGTAAACTTGGGCAATCCATTTTTATCACTGGCAGCGGTTCATCGATAACCGCCAAATCTGTGCCGGGAATACCAAGCGCCATAGTGTTGGCCGCAGATAATGGTGCTGGAAAAGGCGTTGCTGTCCACTTGCCGGGGTTGGTTTCAAGTGTTCCTATTCTGTCTGATGACTCGCCGACAGCAACGAGCTCAGCACTGTCCGCTTCGACAGCTAGTGCCGGATTGGCTGTTGTTGAGTTTGGCTCGAACACCGTGGTAGAGGCCGAAGTATATGCAGGGCCCTTCGCGGAAGTGAAGTTGCAGTCTTCATCGACGAAAATGGTGATTGGTGCGGTGTGTGTTGAGGGGGTTGATTCCTCAGCGACCAACTACTTCCTCGATAATGCGTCAAAGGTTGTCACGGCGACTGATGCATCGATCTTTATCGAGGGCGGCTTTGGTAAATTGACACTGCAGACCGGTGATTAGGCTGGCGGTGTGACCGGCTTCGGCGATGCTGGCGACGCTGCTGACATTGATGCAGACGGGGTTGTTGCGATCATTGAGGGCATCGGCCTTCTAGGCACCAGTCCTTATATCGCTGTTGATATTCGCCCCGGACGCGCTTTGGACGCTAATCTGGAGATTCTCACCGGCGGTACGATTGATATGGGCGGCCTCTCTGCGGCTGTTGATGTCAAGCTGGGCACGGATGGCGACCCGACGGATGACACAGCGGTCATCAATCCGGCTGACTTTTTGGACATCGCGGGCTGGGACCTTGGCTTGAGTTATGCCTTTGGTGACATGGCGGTAAATGCCGTGATCGACAGCAGCAACGACTGGGGCCTATCCGCGTCTATGGAAATTGCTGGATTGGGCGTAGACGCGACTGTCTACAACAAGGCTACGGAAGAGCATAAGAAGAATGGCCTCTTCTACAGCGTTACAGCGTCCACTTCGGTAGACGCGTTCGACTTGAGTCTCAGCGTCGATCAGGATCTGCAACCAACCTTTGGTTTGGGTTACGATCTTGGCGGCCTGAACTTCTATGCGTCCTATGATGCAGGGGATGAAGGCGGCGCCGTCGGTGCCAAGATCGCATTCTAAAGCCATGAACAGAAACGCATCTTCTGCACTCTAGAGAGGCGGATGGGTGCGGGTTCTTTTCCTTAATGGGGCGCCGGGCCGGGCAGGCTTAGCGTCCCGTTTTTTTTATCAGCGGCCCCGTTTGACGCTTGCTTGGGCGCTGCGCGACGTTTGGATGAGGCACACATAAGCTCCAATGCTCTCCTTTGGTCCCTGAACGTAGGGCACTGCGAGCCGAAATAAGCTCAGCCGGATGCCCAACGGTAGCGATCAGATTTCACTGGAACTCCCATTAACGCGCGAGATGTCCTGGGGCTTTGATCGGCCTCTAATGAGCGAGCAAAAATTCGGCGCAGGACTTGGCTTCGTCCGCGCGGCCTTCGCAGACGGCGTCGCGCAGCTTTTCGTACAGAGAATCTTTGAAAGTATTCGGTTCTTGCAAGCGGGCGAAATGGAGTCCCAGGTCACGGGCGTTTTGATAGACGCGCGCGCCGGCAGCATCGAAAATCATCACCATGATAGCTTCAGGGGAGTATCGATTCGTATCGCACTCTGCCGAGGGGTTTTCCCGTTGCGCGCGTGCGGCGCTGCCTGCGGCAAGCGGCAGTACGGCGGCCATGAGCGCCTTTAGCTCTTCACGAATGAAGTCGATGGTCGGTGAGTCAAGTTCGTGCCACAGGGCGACGTCTGGATCGAGCAGGTTCCAATGCTGGTGATGCCTGACGGCCGTACCGAAATGACGAACGGGATTAACCATCCCTTTCGCCGTCAATAGTCGGGTCATCTCGCGTATGACGGTGCGTGAGCAGCCGAGGCGCTCGCCGAGTTCGGACTCGTGAGGCAGCTTGCCTTCGATGCTGTATGTCCCGGCTACGATGTTCCGTCCCACGAAATCGCAAGCATCCCGGACAGCACTTTTCGGTAGGGAGCGAAGGGGTTCAATCGTTATCACGGGATCCCATTCAATCGGGGGTTAAACACGGGAACTCTTATTCTTCAGGCTTCGAGCCCGCAAGCACTCATTGGTACAAAACACTACCAAAAATCAATGGATCAAACAATCAATCTAAAATTTACATCTTATGCTTGCGGAAGTGGCGCGAATATGCAAAGGACCCATATTATTTAAAATTGAATTT